>NZ_JBFRJM010000062.1:0-38585 GCF_041468865.1 Vibrio sp. 10N.286.52.C3
GGAAAGCCGCGATGAACCTCAAATTCCAAAGCCGTCACTCGATAGATTGGCTTAAGTCTTACGTGTTAAGAGTTAAGAGTTAAGAGTTAAGAGTTAAGAGCTTAAACCCTAGACGTTCACTTTGTACTTCAGATCTTGTGCTTCATCGCCCGTCATCCCTCGAAAACCCCAACAATGTGAAGGCTGCTCTTTAATGGTGATTTCAATATCAATCGGAGAGATAGCTAACTGCTTCTCTATCTCAGAAAATATCTTCTTAATTAAGCGCTTTTTGGTGTTTACCGCTCGACCTTCCATCATATTTATCTCAATGACGGTATAGGCTTCTGTTCTTCCTTCCGGGTAAAAGAAGTCATCTCGTTCCAATGGCACAAACCGATGTGCTCGCTTGTCATCGGGTAAACCCATTTCACTGTTCAAGCACTGCTGCAACACATTAGAGAGCTGCAACTTAATTGGATTTAAGCACTCTTTGATACCATAAATAACAATCATGACCATTCCTTTGATGCGATGTTAGGTATAGAAGAACGTCAGATAGAAGCATCGTCTGGCAACTACCCATTCGCTTACTATTTGTTCATATATTACCTAATGACGCGTATGAGAAAAGGTAAAAACAATGAATTTATGAACAGGTGCAACAAAATATCTATCCCTTTGCGAACATAAGCCGAAGCGAATTGATCGAACACCACCCTCCCCGCGTATATCTTCTCGAATCACATCTGAACTAAGGAGTACTATGTGCCGAATTCACCTAGGAAGACCACGCGGACAGACGCCGAACCAGAAACACCCGTAGAGTCTTCTCTGGAGCTCGCTGTGTTTCCCCTCCCCATCTTCCTTTTACCGGGAGGCAGACAAAGACTGCGCATTTTTGAGCCAAAGTATCTCGCGATGGTCGCTCACGCAGCGCAGGGCGATGGTTTCATTATCGCCACTCAAGACAAATCTAACTCTGATCATCTCAGCTCTTGGGGAACAAAGGTGACCATCGTCGACTTCAATATGTCGGACGACCAGATATTAGAAATTGATGTCGAAGGCGAAAAGTTGGTGCAATTGCATGGGTCGTTTCGAGACGATGATGACCTGATTAAAAGTAAGTTCAGCTTGTTGCCTCACTGGCCTACCGATGAATATAAAGTGCCTAACGTGTTTACCGCTTTTTTGGTTCAGTTGTTTCGCGACCACGATTCGATAAGAACACTCTATCCCACTCCTGATTTTGAGAGCCCACAATGGATCTGTGCGCGATTGCTCGAAATGATGCCTATCCCACTGGAAAAGAAAACAGAATTTACTGAGCCAGCCAGTTTTCCGTCTCTAGTTCCTTTTTTGAATCAAATCATTACGGGGCAATAAGCACTTTTCTTCACTATAATTTTGTATAGTAGAAATTAATTTAAATTAAAGTGATCCCGACTTTCTCCTTTCACGTAGTGCCCATCAAATTCGCATGATGGTTAGTTACTATGCAAGTGGAAAGCAGAAGTTCAGGGAACGGCAAGGAGCATGTCATTATTCCCGATAACAAAGTACCTACAGACAACAAAGTACCGACAGAGCTCTCGAGCTGGCTGGTGTTGGTTGGTACAGACCGAGACAAGCAGGCGTTCACCTGTTTGTTCAAGTTCTTCGCTCCTAAGATCAAGCGTTTTGGTATCAGTAAGTTGGGTGGCGAAGCTGCTGCAAACGAGCTAGTTCAAGACACGATGACTAATGTTTGGAAGAAAGCACATCTCTACAATGTAGATAAAGGCGCTGCGACCACTTGGGTCTACACGGTAATGCGTAATGCAGCATTCGACATGTTGCGCAAAGTGAAAGCGAAAGCCGAACAAACGATAGCCGACGATATCTGGCCAATCGATGCGATGGTAGCCGAGTCTCAAAGCGAAGATTTGCCATTCGGTGACCATTTGATGAGCCGACACGTAATGACTCAAATAGAAAAGTTGCCTCTCGCTCAGAAAACCATCGTCAAAGGCGTTTACTTTCAAGAGCTCTCTCAAGAGCAACTCGCTCAGCAACTTGGCGTCCCACTTGGAACAGTGAAATCACGTCTGAGACTCGCTTTAGCCAAATTAAAAGTTCACATGGGGGAACAAGACCATGATTAAACATCACCCAAACGCGGCAATCTTGAAAGACTTCGTCGATGGCACGTTGGCTGATTCAGTTTCTTTGATTGTTTCTAGCCATGTAGAGCTGTGTGAACACTGCCAACAACAAGTCAAGCAGCTTACAGCTGTAGCAGCGAATAATGCTTTTGACGCAGAGCCAGTATTCTCAAATGAAGATCTAGACAGCTTCTCAATGGACGACATGGACTTTGATTTTGACGCGATAGAGCAAATCACAGCTGATACTTCTCAGTCTGTTGAAGTGACTCCAGAGGTTCAGAAAGTAACTGTTGCTGACACGACATTCACAATCCCTCGCGCTCTAAACTCAGTAGCGAGAAAGGACTGGATGAACCTAGGCAAAATTTCACGAGCAAGACTCGATTTTGCTGACGAAGCACACCACACCAGCTTGTTGCACATCGACAAAGATGGACAAGTGCCTTGCCACACCCACAGAGGCTTCGAGATCACGCTTCTTCTAGAGGGCAGTTTCGAAGACGAAATGGGCGTTTACAACAAAGGTGACTTCATCTGGTTGGATGGCAATCACACTCATCAACCGGCAACAAAAGAAGGTTGTGTCTGTTTAACCGTTTCAAGTGATGCGCTTTACTTCACAAAAGGTGTGAGCCAACTATTCAATCCACTTGGAAAATATATCTATTAACCCAGTTGCAGGCTATAAATATACAGGATGGCATAAAGCTATCCTGTATATCGTCAATACATCTGAATAAAAATAACTACGGTGTCAAAGTAAAAACACACCCAGCTCTGTAAATACGATTAGCAATGTTGAACTATAAGAAAAAGCTCAGAGCAAGAGCAAAGGAGTTGGCCAATGGAAAAGAAAATCAAAATCGGTATCAGTGCATGTGTTGCTGGACATAAAGTACGTTTCGACACAGGTCATAAACGCTCTCGTTTTTGTACAGACGACCTAGCAGACTACGTGGAATTGGAACCTGTTTGCCCAGAGATGGCTGTTGGTCTTCCAACCCCTCGTCCAACCATTCGTCAAACAAGAATGTTAGATGACATCATTCACGTTTCTCGCCCAGATGGTTCAGGTGATGTGACCAACGAACTGATCGAGTTCGGTCAAAACTACTCAAAGAACAACCAACACATTGCTGGCTTTATTGTGTGTCAGAAAAGCCCAACCTGTGGCATGGAACGCGTGAAGGTGTACCACCACCATGGTCGCGGCTCTGAATCGACTGGCGTAGGCATGTTCACCCAACAAATTATGGAGGGTAACCCGTTACTTCCCGTTGAAGAAAACGGCCGCCTTAACGACCCAATTTTGCGTGAAAACTTCATGACTAGAGTATTCACTTACCAAAAATGGCTCGATCTTGTTGATGAAGGCATAACCAAACACAAACTGATTCAGTTCCACAGCGCTCACAAGTACTTAGTCATGTGTCACCACGTTGAGGGATACAAAAGCTTAGGCAAACTGTTAGCGGGTAATGACTTAGAAATCGACGAACTAGCGGCTCAATACATCGAAGGCTTGATGACGGCGTTATCGCATCACGCGAATCGAGGCAGTCACGCCAATACGCTGCATCACTTGCAGGGTTACTTTAAAAAACAACTGAGTAGCGCTCACAAACAAGAGCTGACCAACCAGATCGCATCATTCAGAGAGGGCGTTGTTCCACTGCTAGTGCCACTGACACTGATCAATCACTACCTGATGGAATACCCGAACGAATACCTAGAATCACAGGTTTACCTAAACCCGCACCCTCAAGAACTTAAACTGAGATACGGATATTGAGCGACATACTATGGATGCGACGAGACCTGCGGATTCACGATAACCCAGCGCTCGTCGCGGCAGTTGAAAACGGCGTAACGACCGCCGTTTTCATTTCAACACCTCAAACGTGGCGGCAACACCACCTTGCACCGATCAAAGCTGATTTCATCTATCGTCATCTAAAACAACTCGATTCCCAGCTCGCTGAATTAGGGATAACGTTGCTTCACTTGAAAGCGACCGATTTTGACGACCAATCCAAACAGCTCATCGATTTGTGCCAGCAGCTTGATGCCAAGTGCGTCTACGCTAACTCTGAACCAGAAGTCGATGAACAAGCTCGCGATAAAAAGCTGATTTCAAGCGGCCTAAACCTGAAGATCAGCGATTGTGACGTTATGCTGCCACTCGGTAGCGTTCTCAACAAACAAGGCGAGATGTTCAAAGTCTTTACGCCCTTTAAGAACGCTTGGTTAAAAGAAGTTCAGGTGAAAGGCATCATCTGCAGTCCAGCTCCTGTCGAGTCAGCTGAACGTTCACAAACACAGCTTCCTGACGACTTACAAGCCTTAACCCTCTCCGCTGACTATGATTTCGATTTTCCGCGTGTTGATTCGAGTCGCTGGCCATTAAGCCAAGATGTATTGGGCAATGTGATCCCAAATTTCTTAGGCAATAAAGTCAACGACTACGCACGTCTGAGAGATGTTCCCTCAGTTAAAGGAACATCAGGACTGTCGCCTTATTTAACAATTGGCGCAGTGAGCCCACGTTGGTTAGCGATTCAATTGATTCAGCAACAACCCGACTTGTTGTTTGACACACAACTGCCAGCCTTTTGTTGGCTCAACGAATTGATTTGGCGAGATTTTTATAAGCATTTGATGTTCCACCATCCTAAACTGGTTAAAGGCGCTAACTTTCAGCAAAAATACAATGGTTTAGATTGGTATCACGATCATCCTAGCTTTGAAGCTTGGTGCGAAGGAAAAACAGGATATCCATTGGTTGATGCAGCAATGCGTCAACTGGTTGAAACGGGCTGGATGCACAACAGGCTAAGAATGGTGGTGGCAAGCTTCCTAACCAAGCACCTGCTTATTGACTGGCGTTGGGGCGAACGTTTCTTTATGTCACACCTTATCGACGGTGACTTTAGTGCCAACAATGGTGGCTGGCAGTGGGCTTCAAGTACGGGCTGTGATGCTCAACCTTACTTCCGAATTTTCAATCCAATCACTCAGAGTGAAAAGTTTGATCCAAAAGGAATTTTTATTCGTAAGTACATACCAGAGCTGCAAAATATCCCAGATAAGCATGTACATTTCCCACATGACTTTATCGCTAAAAACGGAATAGACAGCGAATACTGGCAACCCATCGTTGAGCATAAAGAAGCACGATTGAGAGCCTTAGCCTTCTTCAAATAATTAGAGTGAATATTATGGATAACTCTCTATGGCTTGATAACTTTCTCAACATGTATCGAGAACTCGGAACCGACAATTTCGACGTGCTTAAGACGGTTTATCACCCTGATATTGAATTCCAAGATCCGCTGCATCATGTCAGCGGTATTTCGGCGCTTACGCACTACTTCGAGAACCTCTACACCCAAGTAACCAGCTGTTACTTTCATATCGAACACACTTTCGAAGCGAACGACGAAGCTTCCGTTTACTGGACGATGCAGTTTGCTCACAAGCAATTAAATGGGCAAAAGCCAATCGAAGTACAAGGGCACAGCCACCTTAAGATGCTCGACGGTCAAGTGGTCTACCACAGAGACTACCTCGACGTCGGCTCTATGTTGTACGAACACATTCCAGTACTGGGCTGCGCGATCAAATCCATCAAAAAGAGGGCGAGCCGATAATGCGTATTATGATTACAGGCGCGACCTCAGGTATCGGCCAATCCCTAGCTAAAGATTACGCTCAGCAAGGGCATCAGGTGATTGCTTGTGGCCGCAACTCAGACAAGCTGCAAGCCTTAGTTGACTCGCACGAGACAGACGTCGCGCATTCATCAATTTCACCGCTCTGTTTCGACTTGACTGATTACCACAACTTCCCAGAACTCGACCAAGACAAGCCGCTCGATCTGCTGATTTTAAATGCGGGTGATTGTGAGTACATCGACGACCCAGTGAATTTTGATGCCGAGCTTTTTGAGCGCGTCATCAACATAAACCTAATTTCAATTGGCTACGCCCTTAAAGCTTGGTTAAAAAACATCAAGCCCGGCGGCCGTTTGGTTTTAGTCAGCTCCAGCGCCAGCTTTTTACCTTTGCCAAGAGCCGAGGCTTATGGCGCTTCAAAGGCAGCCCTCACCTACTTAGGCAGAACACTTTCGGTTGATCTGGCAACGCACAACATTCATGTCTCAATTGTGCACCCTGGCTTTGTTGAAACGCCATTAACCGAGCGAAATACGTTCTCTATGCCTATGATTATTAGTAGTGAGGCCGCAACTCAGCGAATCGTAAATGGTATCGCTCAAGGAAAGAGTGAAATCGATTTCCCAAGACGATTCATCATGTTGATGAAGCTACTAAGAATGCTCCCAACTCCAGTTTGGCAAAAACTCGCTTCAAGGATGGTATAACAATGAAGAAAATCGCCATTATTGGTTCAGGTATCTCTGGACTCACTTGCGCGCATATATTAGATAAGCACCACGACGTAACAGTATTCGAAAAGAATGATTACGTTGGGGGGCACACCGCGACCGTTGATATTGAACATCAAGGCTCGGCGTTTTCGATAGATACAGGTTTCATCGTATTCAACGATCGAACCTACCCGAATTTCAATCAGCTTCTAGAACAACTCGATGTCGAAAGGCAACCGACTGAGATGAGCTTCAGCGTCCACAACACGACGACCAAGTTTGAATACAACGGCCACAGCATTAATTCGTTATTCGCGCAGAGGAGCAACATCTTCAAACCTCAGTTCTGGTCTTTAGTGTCTGACATTCTCAAGTTCAACAAGCTGTGTAAGGCTCAGTTTGAAAGCAATGAATTCACACCAGACGTTACCCTTGGCAGTTTCCTACGAGATAATCAATTTTCCGACTTTTTCAGCCAGCACTACATCTTACCGATGGGCGCGGCGATTTGGTCGACAAGCTTGGAAGAAATGGAAGAGTTTGAGCTCAAGTTCTTCATTCAGTTTTTCTACAACCATGGATTGCTCGATATCGCGAACCGTCCTCAGTGGTATGTGATACCAAAGGGATCGCGTTCTTATGTTGAAATCATCCTTTCACGCCTAAGTAAGACTGTTGCACTGAATACATCGATTAAACAAGTGACTCGCCAAGAAACAGGCGTCACGATTGAATTTGAAGATGGCAGCGCACAAGGTTTCGACGAAGTAATCTTTGCTTGCCACTCAGACCAAGCCTTACGTCTGCTTGGTGATGCGACAGAACAAGAGCAACAGGTACTGGGCGAGATCCCTTACAGTCGCAATGAAGTGGTTCTGCACACCGATACTCGCTTATTACCAGACAGAAAACTGGCTTGGGCAAGCTGGAACTACATGTTAGATGGCGACAGTAAACGACCTGCCTGTGTGACTTACAACATGAACATTCTGCAAGGCATCGAAAGCCAAGACACCTTCTGTGTCACCTTGAATCAAAGCGAAGCCATAGACCCAGAAAAAATTATTCGCAGCTTTGTTTATCATCACCCGGTACTTAATTCGAACACGGTCGAAGCTCAGCACAAGCGTGAGCAAATCTGTGGCAAAAACCAGACGCACTTTGCTGGCGCTTATTGGTATAACGGCTTCCATGAAGACGGTGTCCACAGTGCACTCGATGTGACCAAACGCTTCGGTTTAGATTTGAGTACGAGTTCCGCGCTATGAACAGTCAAACCCTGACACCCGAGATGGGGATCGCATCCGAAAAGAGTGAAGAGCTCAGCGGTATCTATTGGGGTAACGTCAGACATCGCCGCTTTGGCGACATCACTCATGAGTTCAGCTATCAGCTGTATATGATGGGGTTAGATCTTGATGAGCTGCCCCAAACCACAGCGCGCAGTGCGCTGTTCGGAACTCGTTGGTACAACCCGATTCGCTTTGTCGAATCGGATTATCTCGCTGAAAAAAAAGAAAATGTCACCACGGATGAACCAAAATCACTTAAGCAACGTATAGCTTCCAAAGTGCAACAACTTGGTGGGGTTTGGTCTGATTCAAACCGTGTGACGATGCTGGCTCAGTGCCGCTGTTTAGGCATCTACTTCAGCCCAATCAACTGTTTCTTCTGTTACGACGAAACAGGGGATTGTAAGTACATGTTGGCTGAAGTGAGTAACACGCCTTGGCGAGAAAGACACTACTACCTGATCGACATGCACCAAGAATTAAAGGTTAAGAAAGAGTTTCACGTTTCGCCGTTCATGGATTTGAATATGACTTATTTTTGGAAGATTAAGCCACCAGCGAAACGCACGTTAGTTCATATCGAAAGCCGCCGAGACGACAAGCTTTTCGATGCGACACTGGCCTTGACGAAACAGTCAATAACCAAGACAAACATTAGACGAACGGTATTCAAGATTCCGGCGATGACGATAAAAGTCGTGATGGGAATTTATTATCAGGCTCTCAAATTATTCCTGAAAAAAGTACCGTTTGTGGCGCATCCAGACTCAACGTCTTAAGCGCACATGAAAGAACTCAATTGAAGCTTGGGTTCGCTCCAATCAAGGAGCAGAACTCAGCTTAGTTGGCACAAAATATTAGAATGAGTTATCAGCGAGGTTTACATGGAACAGCTTGCCAAACAAAACAACAATATTGAACAACAAGCTAAAGCCGTTGCTGTTTCAAGCAACTGTAAATATCGAGCTTTAATCTTCAAGGTGTTAGAAAGCCTGCAATTCGCAACGCTTGAAATCATTGAGCGCGACCAGCATTCAGTATTTGGCGATCGAGAAGCTGAATTGAAAGGGCGAATCGTGATTCATGATGCGACCTTTTTTAGAGATGTGGTCATCAATGGCAGCATTGGGGCATCTGAAGCCTATATCGATGGTAAATGGACCAGCCCAAACCTCACGCGTGTGATTCAAATCATGGCTCGTAACCAAGCCCAATTGGATGAGCTTGATGACAAGACACAATGGATTTCTCGCATCAAAAACCTATTGCTGCGCCGTAAGAATGCCAACACCGAGCAAGGCTCTAAGCGCAACATTCTCGCCCACTACGATATTGGCAACGAGCTGTATGAGCGCTTCTTAGACAGCTCAATGCAGTACTCTTCCGCAATCTACAGCGAAGACGCAGAAACCTTGTCGAAGGCTCAACAAAACAAAATGAAAACCATCTGTGAGCGACTAGAACTGTCTGAGAAAGATAGCGTGGTCGAGATAGGCACAGGGTGGGGCGGCTTAGCCATCTTCATGGCGCAACACTACGGTTGCCACGTCACCACTACCACGATCTCAGATGCCCAACATGCACTTGCTGAACAGAGAGTAAAAGCGCTTGGTTTAACCGACAAAATCACCCTGCTCAAAGAGGATTATCGCAATCTCACTGGTGAGTATGACAAGTTGGTTTCGATCGAGATGATAGAGGCGGTCGGACATGAGTATCTACAAACCTTCTTTGAAAAATGTTCCTCGCTACTTAAGCCCTCAGGCAAGATGCTGATTCAAGCAATTACTATTGCTGACAGCCGTTACGACAAATACCGCAAAGGTGTCGACTTTATTCAGAAGTACATCTTCCCCGGCGGTTGTTTACCTTCAGTTTCAGTAATGACCCAACACCTTGCGACCAGCACCGATCTTGTGGTTCAAGAAATTGATGACATTGGCCTGCACTACGCTCGAACGCTGAATGATTGGAACATCGCCTTTGAAAATAGTTGGGAAGAGTTAGAGTCCCTCGGCTATTCAGAAGAGTTTAAGCGCTTGTGGATCTTCTACTTCTGCTACTGTGAAGGCGCATTCAAAGAGCGCGTGATCAGCACTCATCATGTAGTCGCAAGAAAACCTCGTTACTTTGGAGCAAAAGATGAAGCGGTTTTGGATTATTAATCTCGTACTGTTTCAAGCGACCTGGGTTTGCAGTGCTTTCTTTACCGCGCAAGCCCCGTTCGTCACACCACTGATTGTAGTGGTTCACTTCCTTCTATCACCGACTCGCAGTAGCGATTTGAAGATACTCATTTTATTACCATTGGGGCTATTGCTTGATAGCCTCTTACTCCACTTCGGCGTGTTTGCCGTCGACTCTGAAATTGCGAATCAATCGCGGTTCCCGGTGTGGCTTGTCTGCCTGTGGATCATGTTCTTAATCAGTTTTAACCACAGCCTAAATTGGCTTTTAAAATGCTCGAAAGTGATCTTGTTTGTCATAGGGTTCGTAGCAGGTACTAGTAGTTATTGGGGAGGCATCAAAGCAGGTGCTCTTCTTACTACTTGGCCAGATGCATCGGTAGTTGCTGCCCTTGCAATAAGTTGGGGGATTTTGTTGCCCTTACTGGTGGCCGCCTACTCCAACTTAATACAACCTAAAATGGCAATAACGAGGTGACTTATGGCTTATCCACGCAACCCGACACAAACGTTCAAACCTGAGCGAGGTATTGTTCGCGCTCATCAGCAAGCAAAAAACACACTTCTAAGCTTTATTACTCTCCCGTTAATCTTTGCTGCGCTGTTATTTGCCGGACACGCTAGAGCCTCTGCTGTCGATGATCTGAACAAACGTGGTGAGGGTGAAATGAGTTACCTGTTTTGGACTCTCTACTCGGCAGAATTCTACGCGACTCCAACCAACTCCGAACGAGCTTTGAAGCTTGAGTATTACCGCTCTATCGATAGCAAAGACCTCGTAGACGCTACCGAAGATCAGTGGAACAAGCTTGGCTACTCTGACAGCAACATTCAACGTTGGTTGAAACCCTTGTACGCGATGTGGCCGAACGTGGAAGAAGGAAGCACACTCACGATTCGTGTCGCTGAAGATAACGTAAGTCGTTTTTATTTCGATGAACAACCGATCGGCACCATCCAAGACAAGCAATTTGGTGAAGCCTTTCTAGCGATTTGGTTGTCTGAAAACACCTCTGAACCCGGTCTTCGTAAACAACTTTTAGGTTTGAACAAATGAATCCAAAAACAACAATAATAAAATTTGCTCTGGCATTTTTTTCACTCACTTGGCTAGTGGGCTGTGGCTCTGCAAGTTTAGAAGACCATGTCGACACAACGCCAGAGCTCAAGCTTGAAACCTTTTTTAATGGCGAGCTAATGGCCTACGGCATGGTGCTAGACCGCTCTGGTAACTTACTGCGCCGCTTTGATGCCAAACTGATCGCGACTTGGGACGGTGACAACGGAGAAATAAAAGAGTGGTTCTCTTTTGCTGATGGCGAGCGCTCAACTCGCGTTTGGAATCTGATCAAAACGGGCGAAAACACCTATTCTGGGACTGCCAACGATGTCGTTGGAACCGCTTATGGTGAAACCCAAGGTTCTGCGCTGTATTGGAAATATGATCTAGAAATTGAAGTAGACGGCAGCACCTATGAAGTGGTGCTCGATGATTGGATGTTCTTAATGGACGATAAACGCTTGTTCAACAAGACTGAGATGTCTAAGTTTGGCTTTAAAGTCGGAGAGGTCATCTTATACATCGAGAAGATTTGATGTAACTGCCGTTTCTGATTCTTAGTTTTAAAACGATGACTACATCTACAGTACGTAACAAAACAGCCCACAACGAAAATTGTGGGCTGTTTTGTTTGATCCCTCGAATAGCATACCTGCATGCTCAAGCCATTGTGCTAAGATGCGCCACCAGCATACAAATGGACTAGACTGACACTAAGCAGTCCCCATTTGTTTCGCTAAGCGTAGATTCCCTACCATGAATAATTGAAAAGGCTTTAAAGCATGAGCAAGTTGACCTCAGCGGAGCGTAAAGCTCGCGACAATGAACGTTTCTCACAACGCGTAAACGACCGCAGAGAAAAAGGTGAAGACGTAGTTGCTTACGCACTGACCAACAAAAAAGCTGTAAAATTCCTGACTAAGTCAGAGAAAAAACGTTTCAACGAAACGAGAGCGACTCTGCAAGAAGAGAAGCGAGTGAAAGAACAAGAAGAGCTTAACCGAATCGAAGACGCGTTCACGATCAAACAGTTCGACGACGAATAATCACTTATGATTACTCAAAAGCGCTGGCTCTATGCCGGCGCTTTTACTTGTTAGTTCGTTGTTTTTTAACGCTGTTATTTCTTGCTAAACCCGTCGATTCTTAACGGCTTTCCCCCACTCTCTTAGCTCAGCCTTACCGCTCGACCGATCACCCAAGCTATTAACCTATCAACCTATCAACCTATCAACCAGGCTATCGATCAACTTTAGCCATAGATCTCAGAAAATCTTAGCCTAGCCCCTTACTATCTCGAATCAACTCTACAAACTTAAGACAGTATGATTTTAATTACCGGATCAAGCAGCGGTTTAGGCGCAGCGCTCGCGATACAATACGCTAACACTGCAACAGACGCTCAGCGCGTAGCCATTACAGGTCGCAATGCACAACGTTTAGCAGAAGTGGCGCAAGGCCTACCTGCGAATACCATTAGCCAAGCGTGTGATCTCTGTGACCCGCACTCAGTGAGCGAGTTATTGGATGCGTTACCTGAAATGCCGAAGCTGGTGATCCACAGCGCTGGCAGTGGGTACTTCGGTAAAATAGAACAGCAAGATCCAACCACCATCAGCGACATGCTGAAGAACAATATCGAGTCTTCGATCTTTTTGATTCGCGAGGTTGTGCAGCGCTACAAAGATCAATCGGTCACCATTGCAGTGGTGATGTCGACGGCGGCCCAAGGTGCTAAAGCGGAAGAGTCCACCTACTGCGCGGCAAAATGGGCCGTGAAAGGCTTTATCGAATCGGTGAGGTTGGAGCTAAAAGGTCACCCGATGAAAATCGTGGCGGTTTACCCTGGAGGAATGGCGACCGAGTTTTGGAATACAAGCGGTAAAGACATGGATACCTCGAGCTTTATGACCGCGCAAGAAGCCGCTCAGATGCTACAACAGGCGTTGACCAGCACAGAGCATGGCTTCGTATCAGACATCACGATAAACCGCGGCTAGTGCTTAGATAGAGCTACAAGGAAATAGAGCCGCGAGACAATTATTTGTGAGGGTGAGCATGAAAGTGTGCGACAATGCTCGGCGTAAATTCATATTCAAGGTTTATTATGAAACTTCTAGTTCGTAACCTATCGCGCTCTACATCTGAGCAAGACATCCGTGTGCTATTTTCTGAGTTTGGCTCAGTAAAAGAGTGCAGCCTAGTTTTAGACCAAGAAACTGGCGACTCAAAAGGCTTTGCTTTTGTTGAAATGCCAGAGCAAGAAGAAGCTAAAGCGGCACTAAACAAGCTGAACTTGTCAAAGCTTGGCAAAAACACGATTCGTGTAAAAGTAGCGAACTCTTAATCGATTCAATGCTTCATCAGCCGCATGGCTTAGCTTAACAGCAGCACAGATGATAAAGCCCGTAACGATATGACGTTTTCCAGCGCAATATCGTTACGGGCTTTTTGCTGCTCGCAATTCTCTTTTCACACGATTTGAATACGCCTACAGACCTTCATGTTCATCAATAGCACGTCTTGCTTCGGCCATTGAACATCCAGATTCCATCACCAGCTGAGCCACAGTCATTGAAGGTGTAGCGGCCAACAGAGATGCCAAACACACCACGGGTTTAGGCAGCACTTTGTCGATTGCAATTGCTATCCAACCGTCTTTTTCATGGGTTAACATCGTTTTAAATTCAACGAGTTGATACTCTTGAGCGACCAACAGCCAATTACGCGAACGACGAACTCGTTTCAACTGACATCCACATTCCGCAGCATTCACCATCACTTGGCTTTTATCACTCACACGATGTACAAAACTATTCAATGGGACGCTAAACATAACTCTCTGCTAATCAATCTATTCCTACCATTCAAGAGCTCTCTACCTATCTCTCAAAACTTTCTAACTGTCACTCAATTAAAACCGTACGTAGGATTACACAGACACAAAAAAACCGCCAGTGATGCACTAAGCAACCTCGCGGTTTTTGGATGTTAACGTGTGTGGTTTACGCTTTAGTTTCTACCACAATGTCCGTTTTTACCGAGTTCGCGATAAAGCAGTTTTTGTGCGCCAAGTGGTGCAGTTTGTCGAGCTGCTTGGCGGTGGGCTTTTTGGTACCTAAAAACACAATTTTAGGGCGCAGAGTCACCTTAGTGACCGATGAGCGGCCAGATTCATCTTCTTCCAGCACACCAATCGCATCATCGACATAGGAGTCGATCACGTACTTCTGCTTTGCGGCAATGCCCAAAAACGTCAGCATATGGCAGCTAGAAAGTGCCGCGATAAACGCTTCTTCTGGATCAACATTCGCTTCCACCGAAAACGGCAGTGGCACAACATGTGGAGAGGACGAAGCAGGCACAGTGACACCACCATCGAACTCCCACGTATGACCTCGACTGTATTGATTGTCGCTAAAGACTTCATCTTCTGCTTTTTTCCAGCGAATGACCGATCCATATTCAGACATAATTTCTTCCCTTTTTAAAGCTCAATAAATTAACGATCAGCTGGATGATTGACACCATCGTTGGTCACCACATCACCAATATCAAAAGGATTCACCCCTTCCAAACAGCCGATGTTAAAACCGTATTCGTTTGGGCTAGAACGGCGCTGATGATGGGTATAGATACCGCAGTTTGAGCAGAAGTAATGCTTCGCGGTATTGGTATTGAATTGGTAAAGCTTGAGATGCTCTGCACCTTTAAGGATCTTGATGCCATCCAGCGCAACAGAGCCCACAATCGCTCCCCTGCGACGACAGATCGAGCAATCACAGCGGCGTGGTTTTTCTATCCCGTTAGGTAAACTGAGCTCTAGTTCAACCGCACCGCAATGGCAGGTTGCCTTGTGAAAAGGTTGGATAACCGTATCTCCGACGACTTTCATTTTTCTCTCCAATCACATCCTTATGTTGGTCGTATCATAACCAGTTCAATGTTCTCTGTCCGTACCCGGGTGTTGAGTTCGAGAGATCTGTCATGCGCTGCTTCTCGGCTAATCTAACTAGACTTTTCAACCAAATCGCCAAACCGCTCAAACAAGAAATCAACAAACAACCGGATACGCTTGGGCTGATATTTCTTGCTGATGTACACCACATTCAAATCGGCACTCGACACCGACATCGCGGTGTTGAAGTTCTTCATGTAGCCATTAAGCAGCGTCACAAGGCGCTGGTTATTGATGTCGCCTTGCACATCCAGTACCGATTTAAGAGCAATGCCCTCGCCTTTTAATGCCCAGTAGCGAATCACTTCGCCATCGTCTGAAAATCGCTTTGGAACAACAGTAATCGACTTCTTCATATCATGATCTTGGAAGTGCCATGTCTTGAGCTCTTCATTGCTGCGCAGCATGGCTAAACAATCGTGATCAACCAAATCTTGTGGTGTTAACGGTGTTCCATGCTTGGCAAGATATTCAGGAGAAGCACACAGCACACGTCGGCTTGGTGACAAGCGTCTGGATATCAAACTGCTGTCGACCAATTCACCATAACGGACCACGATATCCATGCCAGATTCAGCAATGTTCGAGAGGTTATCGTTCAAGTAGAGGTAAGGGATCACGTCGGGATATTGCTGACAGAACTCAGAGAGAATCGGAAGAATGTACTGCTTTCCGATGTCTTTCGGCGCGGCGATTTTGAGTGGACCTTTGACCTCTTTGACGCCATTTTGAATCAGGTTTTCGGCCTCACTGACATTATCCAATATCTCCAAACATGCCTTGTGATACAGCTCTCCAGAGTCGGTCAAAGACACATGGCGCGTACTTCGATTCAACAACTTCACACCATATCGCTCTTCCAGCGCTTGAAGCCTTGCTGTCATGGTCGCAGGTGATAAACCCAGCTCGCGCCCAGCCGCCGCTAACCCGTGATGCTTAACAATACTGACGAACATCGCCATATCTGAAAACTTATCCATACGATTCTCGCTTCCGTCTCTTCGTCTTACTTCTCGATCTTAATGCTCGATCTCAACACTTAGCCACACTATTCAGATTATCCGAATAATGAATTTATATTTTAGACAATTATCAAATTTAGTCGAATACATATAATGACAAACATCAACAGAACAACGCAGGAATTCAGAGCATGACTAACGAATCGACTAATCAAGAGCAGCGCACTTTCGTCATCATTGGTGGCACATCAGGCATCGGTAAAGCACTCGCGATGAAATTGAGAAACGAAAACAACACAGTGCACGTCGCTAGCCGACATACAGGCCTTAATATCAGCAATGAAAAGTCAATTTGTGAATACTTCGAATCGATTGGCGTGTTTGATCACTTAATCGTAACGGCTGGCTCATCCGCTCCCGCAGGAAAAGTAACAGACGTAGCAACCGCAGACGCTAAGACAGCTTTTGACACTAAGTTTTGGGGCAGCTTAAACGTAGCAAAACATGCCTCACGCTACATGACGCCAAACGGCTCTATCACGCTCACGACAGGCATGTTGTCTCGCAAAGTAGTGGCTGGCACTTACGTAAAAACCGCCATCAACGCCGCGCTAGAAAGCGTAACCAAAATACTGGCGAAAGAGCTATCACCCATTCGCGTCAATGCCGTTAGCCCCGGCCTGACCATGACGGAAGCCTACAAAAACATGGACGACTCTGCTCGTGCAAGCATGTACGACAACGCCAAAAACAACCTACCCGCAGGCAAGGTTGGCGAGCCTTCAGAGATAGCCATGGGTTACCTATTCGCGATTAACAACCCATACGTAACAGGGTCAATCATCGACATCGACGGCGGCGCTCTACTCGGCTAACACCCCGCAAAGACATAAAGAACAATCGTTAGGGTGTTTATCTCAACGTCCTAACAAACAAGAATTTACATAGGTAACTCATTATGAAATCAAAAGCCATGACACAAGAAAAGATGCCATTCCAAGTTTGGATACTGACACTCGCAGCATTTGCAATTGGCACGGCTGAGTTTGTTATCGCAGGCATCCTTCCACAAATTGCCACATCCCTTTCGATCACCGAAGGTCAAGCCGGCTACCTTATCAGTGCTTACGCGTTGGCTATCGTTATCGGCGGCCCGATCTTAACCATCTACCTTGCGCGCTTTAATAAGAAGATAGTGCTGATTGGCTTAATGGCACTGTTCATCATCGGTAACGTGTTGTCGGCCTTAGCGCCAAGCTACCCATTACTACTGGCAAGCCGTGTGATCGCAGGCTTAGTGCAAGGCCCTTTCTATGGCATCGGTGCGGTTGTCGCAACCAACTTAGTGTCGGAAAAAATGGCAGGTCGTGCCGTTGGCCAAATGTTCGCAGGCCTAACAGTCGCTAACGTTCTTGGCGTTCCAGCGGGAACTTGGGTTAGCTTGCAATTCGGCTGGCACACCACTTTCTTTACCGTGGCTGCACTTGGCACGATTGCGATGATTTCTATTCTAACGTCAATCAAATCGACTGGTCACAGTGAAGCAAAAGACATCAAAACTCAGCTGTTAGCGTTCAAAAACCCAATGCTGCTGATCAGCTTGGCAATCACTGCTTTTGCTTGGTCTGGCTTCATGACGCTATACGGATACCTTGCGCCAATCGCTATGCACATCACCGGCTACGGTCAAGAGTCTGTTACTTGGATCTTAGTGATTGTGGGTGTCGGCTTAATCATCGGTAACACCTTGGGCGGACGCTCTTCAGATAAAAACCTAGGCAAAGCTTCAATGTTTTGGGCCGTTGCAATGATCGTGTCATTGGTTGTAGTTGGCCTTGTGGTAGACAACAAAATCCTATTCGTTGCAGCGGTATTTGTCTTTGGTATTGCATCATTTGCGAACGTTCCAGCAATGCAACTTCGAGTGATGAACAACGGTGGCGAAGGCCAAGAGCTAGCAGCAACCGCGAATATCTCAGCGTTTAATTTAGCCAATGCCTTTGGTGGATTCCTTGGCGGCATGGTACTCGACAGCCAACTAGGCGCAGGCATGATTCCATTCGCAGCCGTTGTTGTCCCTGTTATTGGTTTGCTGCTTATTGCGAAAGCCAACCGAGCGGGGAGGCCACAAAGCAACTCTATTTTCAGCCCAGCAGAAAGCAAATAAGCCCCAATAAAAAACGAAAGATCACAGCATTAAAACAAGGTAGAAACCATGAACAAATTATTCGAAGCATCAGAACTGAAAGGCCTAGCACTACAAAACCGCGTGGTTATGGCACCCATGACACGCGCTCGTACTAGCCAACCTGGAAACGTGCCAAACGACATGATGGCAACCTATTACCAACAACGCGCAAGTGCAGGGCTGATCATCACGGAAGCAACGCAGATCTCTGATGACTCTCAAGGTTACTCATTCACACCCGGCGTTTATACCGATGCACAAATCGAAGGTTGGAAGTCAGTAACAACAGCAGCAAAAGCACAAGGTGCCGCGATATTCTGCCAGCTATGGCATGTAGGCCGAGTATCACACCCTACCTTTCAAAAAGGCGAGTTACCGATTGCACCTTCTGCATTAGCTCCAATAGAAACGCAGGTTTGGATCTCTGATGAGAATGGTAACGGCAACATGGTGGATTGCATCCAACCAAGAGAGATGACCCAAGCAGACATCGATCGTGTTGTTAAAGATTTTGCTAACTCAGCGAAAAAAGCAGTCGAGGCAGGGTTCAACGGAGTGGAAATACACGGTGGCAATGGCTACCTGATTGATCAGTTCCTAAGAACCAACTCAAACAAACGCACCGACAACTACGGCGGTAGCCGCGAGAACCGACTTCGCTTCCTAATCGAAGTGGTTGATGCTGTGATTGAAGAGATAGGTGCCGATAAAGTAGGTGTGCGCTTGGCGCCGTTCATCACCTTCAAAGACATGAACTGCCCAGATATCGTACCAACGATTTTAGAGGCATCGAAGGCACTTCAAGATCGAGACATCGCTTACCTGCACCTATCAGAAGCCGACTGGGATGATGCTCCAGTTATCCCTGAAAGCTTCCGCGTAGAACTAAGAGAGTTGTTCTCTAACACCATCATCGTTGCTGGCAGCTACACACCAGAACGCGCCGAAGAAGTGTTAAGCAAAGGCTACGCCGACCTTGTCGCATTTGGTCGCCCATTCGTTGCTAACCCAGATCTAGTTTCACGCCTACAAAACGGCAGCGAACTATCCGATCTTGATGGCGCCACTCTGTTCGGCGGCAACGAAAAAGGCTACATCGATTATCCAGTGTTGTAGTGAATCTTAAATTGATAGAACTGCCTTAGATTTTCCTTCAGGCAAAAGAAAGGCTCGCATGACTAGTGCGAGCCTTATGCAGTTTAGGGGGTAAACCACAATCTAGTTTAATTATTTAACTTATGAGCCATTATGCACTTGTGCGCATTGATATTCTATTTTTAAATGATTCACTGCAATTAATCAATCGATAAAAGTTAGCGTTTGGTCAATTTAAACCACATAGATAACAGTGGTTTAGTGAGTGATGTCTAGAAAACCATCATAAAACCCATAAAAATCAGATCTATAAGCTTCTCATTTGCCAGTAGCCTTCACCATTAGTGGCGAGTTGGCTGTGTAAATAATCGAGCGTATCTGCGACCGTTCCCGCAATGCCTTGTGGTGGATTGAACAACAGCAAACCACTGCCGATCAGGCGATCATCACCCTTGGGCTCTCTAAGGCGAAGTTCCGACTTGATCGGACTTGGTAGCAAGCCATCTTTTACCGCTGTCACGCAGTGATTCAGAATCAGTGAGCTCTTATCATCCGTGTAAAGCGGATACCAAATCAGGGCCGAAACCTTCTCAGATTGCTGATATGCCTTAACCAAGGCATCAATCACCGCGAGATATTCAGAATCGGTTTCATAGGGTGGGTCGATAACAATCAGGTGATGATTATCGTGTTTTGCTATGTCGTCAGGCAGTGCTTTCAAGCCATCGCCCGCGGTAATGGTGAGCTTACTTGAAACATCAAGATCGCGTTGCAGCTTCTCAATGTTGGTTTGTAATAAGTCGGCTTCATCTTGCTGAATGTCTGAAAAATAGAAGCTATCTTGGCTGCGGCCTTGTTGGTAAGTGATGGCTGCTGAGCCCAGATAGAGAGAGATAAGTTGATTCGGATTGTAGTATTCCAGCACCGACATAAAAGAGCTAAATGCTGGCGGTAGATAAGCCTTGTTTCGCCACAAGTACCCGACCCCCTCAGCAAACTCACCAGCATGATTACTGGGTGCAGTAGTGAGGTCATAACACCCTGTACCAGAGTGCGTGTCGATAACATTGAGGCGTGAATGTTGCTGCATTAATGACTGAACAAGTGCACTCAATACTGGATGCTTTAGCGCATCACCATGGTCGCCTACATGACATTGATGTCGATATTCCATTCCCTTGCCTCATTTCTACGAACGTCATCTAAACATACTTCATATCATGAGGGCTTGCCTGCTCAATCCATCGTTTTTTGAAATAGGCTCTCTTTTCTGTAACTGTTTGACTCTTATAAAAAATAAAGCCCCTCGTTTTACTATAAACGAAGGGCTTTGTTGACGTTACTGCCTAAGTTGTACTGTTAACCAATAGATAACCTAAGGGTACTCACCCTCAACTTCTACCGGCGCTTTCACTTGGTAGTGACAAGGCTGTAGACCAAGTAACTTAGGCAGTGTGATACCTACTGAAACTGAAGACCACGTACCGCTGACAATACCTACAACCAGTGCAATCGCGAAACCTTGCAGCGCAGCGCCACCAAGTAGCCAAAGTGCAGATACGGTGATTAGGGTTGTACCTGAGGTCACCATGGTGCGTGAGAAGGTCGCTTTAACCGATTCGTTAAGCAGGTTGTCAGTGTCACCATTTGGATTACCACGCAGCATTTCACGAACACGGTCGGCAATGATGATCGAGTCATTCAATGAATAACCTAAAATCGCCAACACAGCCGCTAACACAGTCAGGTTGAACTCGAACTGAGTAAAAGCGAACAGACCCAAGATAAGCGTCACGTCATAGATGATTGCGGCTAGGGCGCCGAGTGCTAAACGCCATTCAAAACGTACACTCAGGTACAGCATGATCATTAGGAAACACACCAATACCGCTAAGCCACCTTGGTCAACCATGTCTTGACCGACTTGAGGGCCAACCACGCTGCTGTTAAGCACTTTTACTTGGTCGCTGACAGAAGACAAAGCATCCACTAAGTTTGGCTGTGGAGCATCTGTCAGTTGGCTATAACGGATTGTCCAGCGATCCTGTTCTGCCATACCAACCACTTGCACATCTTGTTGGAAGGCCGTATCAAGTTTTGTTTTTAACGCATCTTTGGTGACTTGATCAGAGAGCTGAACCTCAGCAACCACACCACCTGTGAAGTCCAAGCCCCAGTTAAAACCTTTCACTGCCACCAGCATCACAGAGCTCATGAACAGCACAATAGAAATCACAGACATCACCTTACGAAGGCGAGTCATATTCTTATCCGAAATATAGCTATTTGAAAAATAGCGGTCTGAAATAGTCATTTTTGAAGTACTCATGCTTAAATCCTTACATCGTGGCGTTGGTCACGCCCCCAAACCAAATTGATGATCGCTCGTGAAGCAAAAATGCCCGTGAACATACTGGTTAGAAGACCTAAGCCTAGAGTCAGAGCGAAGCCCTGAATCGGTCCATTACCAATGGTGTATAGAGCCACAGCAACGATCATGGTGGTGACGTTAGCATCGAAAATTGACGAGAATGCGCTATCGAAACCACGATCGATAGAGCTAGCAAAGCTGCGCCCTTCTTTCATCTTGTCTCGAATACGCTCGAAGATAAGCACGTTAGTGTCTACCGCCATACCGACGGTCAGTACCAAGCCCGCAATACCCGGCAGAGTTAATACCGCACCCGGTAGCAAGGTAATCAAACCAAACAACGTGGTCATGTTAACCACCAATGCACAGTTCGCGACCCAGCCAAGACGGCGGTACCATAGCGCCATAAACGTTAGAGTAAGACCAAGGCCAAGAGCCAAAGCAGCAAAGCCATTCGTTACGTTTTCAGCACCCAGAGATGGGCCAATGGTACGCTCTTCAATGATGGTAACAGGCGCAGTTAATGAACCTGCACGTAGCAGTAGAGCAAGCTCTTGTGCTTCTGCCATGCTGCCTGCACCTGTGATTCTGAAACGGCTACCCAGTTGAGATTGGATGTTCGCCACACTGATCACTTCACTGGTTTTTTCGCTGTTACCGGCTCTGTCACGGCTGTATTCGCTGTAAACGGTCGCCATTGGCTTGCCGATGTTATGGCGAGAAAACTCAGACATTTTCTTACCACCAGAAGAATCAAGCGTGATGTTTACTTCTGCACTGCCCATTTCACCAATGCCACTGCGTGCATCGATAATGTGTTCACCGCTCAGCACAGCTTTGCGAGCAACCACTACACGATTACCATCTGAATCTTTCAGAGTTTGAGTATTGCGTGTTGGGTTGTCGTACACAGAGTAGAACGCTAATGAAGCCGTAGCACCAATCACGTCTTTCGCGGCTGCAGGGTCTTGTACACCCGGCAATTCGATACGGATACGGCTTTCACCTTGGCGTTGAATCGATGCTTCAGTGATGCCTAGTTCTTCAATACGACTGCGCATGATTTGCAGGTTTTGCTGAACCGTTAGGTTGCGTAGCGTTCTTTGCTCTTCTTCAGACTGAGTTAACGTTAGTGATTTATCTGAACGATCACGTTGCCATTGTGGGAACTCTTCACGAATCAGTTTTTGTGCTTTCTCGAAATCGGCGTCGGTACGGAAATCAAACTGAACTTGGTTATTCACCACTTTACCGCGTGCATAACGTATTTGGCTGGTGATCTCGTCGACCACAGATTGCGCTTGTGCGTGATAAACCGGTTCCATGTCCACTTCAAGCAGGAACTGCACACCACCACGTAAATCAAGACCTAGCTGAATCGGTGCAAAGCCCATATCAGTCAGCCATTTAGGTGCAGCAGGCTCCATAGCAAGCGCAACCGTCGCGTTGTCGAGAAAGCGCTCATTAAGCACTTCTTTGGCTTTCGCTTGTTGCTCTGCATCTTCTAAAATCACGACTAAGCGTTTGTCTTTTTGAAAGGCTGATTTGGCTTGAATGCCTTCGCTAGCAAGATATTGCGTCACTTGAGTGGCGTCGATCGTCTGCTCAGAGCGGTTACTGATTTGAACCGAGGCATCTTCGCCAAACCAAGAAGGTAGAGCGCTTAGAATCATGATGATAATGGTGGCGATAAGCACCACGTATTTCCACTTTGCGTAGTGGTTGATTTGTTTTCTTGGAATGCGTTTTTTCACAGTCAAGATCTCTTCTTTTTACCAATCACCGTAAATACGTGCTCAAAAATAGCGCCGAAAAAAGCAGTGATCGAGCATTTTAACCAGCTAGGGTGACCAGTTATTTACTACGATTGGTATAACTAATGTTTTGCGAACACGAGCGATGGCTAATCACAACCAGAACAAGCTGATTGAAAGATAGTGATGCTAAAGCTGATGTCGATATGTTTGTCTTGGTTAACTGGTGAGCTCAACAGGCACAAGTGACCATCGATACGACCAATTTGGGGTCAAACGATTAGCTAAGAAGTTCTCGGAAATGCGAGTATTGGATGTTGCCCTCTTTCCACCCCGAAAGCCGGGAGGACGGAGAACTCACAATGCTGGTCCAATGCTGCTTGGAATCCAACAGCGGCGTGTTGACAAGCAGAGAAGCCAGTAGTGATGGGGGGGAGAAATCGATCAGTAGATGATAAGCAGGCTCAAGATCGGCCACGCTTTCTTGCTCATTGCTGAGCATACGTCTGAAGTTTGCTGCTTGAAGGCTAGACTCGGTGTCGTGATAGTTGGAACTGTCACCAAAAGGTACGGTGCCAAATTGAGCCTTATCGCACTCTAAGTAGCTCGACGGATTATCCGTAGTGGCTTGTTTACACTGTTTTATCGAGGAAGATTGTTCATTCTGTGAAGATTGCTCTTGAGCCGAGTATATTTGAAATGGCTTAGAAGGAAACGAATAGCCGTTAGAATTCACTAAGCCAAAGCTCAGTAAAAACAACATTAAGACTAATCGTGTACCCAGTTTAAGCAATCTAATATCCAAACAACATTCTCGTAGATCGTCAATCTACAATACAAATGAAACGCTGTCTTGATTTAAAACATTTTTTTAGAAAATGATACGATGCAACCGATTAAGCGTTCTCGAATTTTAGATTTACATAGATCTAAAACGGCTTAGCAACAGGTGATACATAGACGTTATGAATGGTGGAAAAATAACAAAGCCAAGCGGTGATCGCTTGGCTTTGGGTTGTCTCTTTCTGTTGGTTTCAAGCTTTAGGCTTTAGGCTTTAGGCTTTAGGCTTTAGGACGCATGATGTTCTTAACCTTACGACTATTTTCACCAAAGATGCGTTGGACAAGTTGATTCATGTCTTCCGCAGTGATCGACCTCGCAACACGCTCAACTTGAGACAAAGCCTCGATGTCGTAACCATGAAGTAAATAACGAGACAGGTACCACGCTTGGTCGATAGAGCTCATCTCGAGAGGCGTGAAGTCAGCTTCAAACTGTTTCACTACCGCTCGCATTTCCTCTTCCGAGATACCTTGTAGAAGATCTGCAATCACCTTGTCGATCGCCACTTCCACTTTATCAACGTTCTCAGGCGCTATCATCGCACCAATAACCCACTCATGACTCAACTCGCTGTCTGCGGATGCTGAATACGTATAGGGTGAGTAATCTAAACTCAACTCTTCACGAATATAAGCATCTAAGCGAGTCGCCAACAGGCGTTCCAGGAACCCTTCCATGAAGACGTCTTTTTCCGTATAGCCTTCTTCAGTTTCAGGCTCTGAGATAACTCGTAAAACGTACTCTGCGCTATTCACATTGTTGATGGCTAAATCAATACGTGATTCTGATGGCTTCTTGTAAGCCACCTTAAAGTCAGGAACCTCGGCTTTCTCTAATGGAATCGAAGCCAAGTATTGCTGAACCAAAGGCTTTAATTCACTTGGGTCGATGTCACCCACGATAACCAATTGGTTATGTCTCATTTGACCAAACAGCTGCTGGTGAAGATTAGCGATGTCTTCCACAGAAACCGCTTCAACACGTTCTTTATCCACAAAGAGGTGGCGACTATCCTGACCATAGATGTTCTGGTTTCTTGCGCGCTCAAACTGGCCAACAGGGCTGCTCAAGAAAGATTCTTGACCTTGTACAAACTCCTGCTTCACTGCCTCTAACTGCTCGGGAACAATTTTAGGCGCAGTGATGAAGGTATAAAGCGCAGCAAACGTGTCTTCAAGCCCATCTTTGTTAATATTAAATTCAATACCATGACGAGTATTCCCAATGAAGGAATCGGCGCGAATATTTTCACGATCAAAGTACGCTAAAAGCTCAGAGCCCGTAAACTCACCGGCACCGCTTCGAGCGAAGGTAGGTAACGCAACCTCAACCGCTGGGTACAAGCTCGGATCCAAAGCGGCTTTTCCGCCGAGGCTCATGTACATCACCCCAACATCATCACCTGCCACATAATCACGCAGGTACCACATATCGATACCATTGCTTAACGTCCACTTTTGGATATATGGGTCTACGGACATTTGTTCAGCAAGTACAACCTCACCTTGCGAGCTAGGTATAGCAAAGGCACTGGCTGTTCCAATCGCAAGCGGCGGAACTCCCGCCTCGCTATACGTGGCTTTTAAGCTATCTAGAGAGTTAATGACCGCTGTTCTGTCTTCATTGTCGTCCATCCCAATAACAATAAAGTAATCATCAGAAAGTAGATTCTTGATGTTGTCGTTAATCACTTCAAGGCTCAAGTTAGCAATGAAAGCTTCCAAACTTACTTGATAGTCTTTCTGTGATTGGACGATTCGATCTGTGACTAACGCACTCGCTTTGTAGTTCGCGTGTTCAACGCTATCCATTTTATCCCAGTCATGCTCGATGTTGTCGAGTAAGTCTTGATAGTAGTGCTGTTCGCCAACAATATCCGTTTCCGAAACACCAAAATCACGCAATGACGCCAATGTAGAAAGCAGATCTTGTTGGATTACTTCACGGTCTCCAGCCGGAAACCCAACACTTATTGCCGAATAGTGCAGAGCACCCATTCGATAGCCATCAGACGCTATCCATTGAGTCGGCAGCGCGGCATCATTAAATACTGCTTCTAATCGTTGTCGAATCAACTGTTGAGAGGTTTCATCTAACCAACGTTGATGCTGCTGAGCATGATTTTCAACTCTATTTAAACCTCGGTTAAACGTCAGAGTGATGCTTGGCGCTTCTCTTCCTGCGTACTCAACATAATCATCTTCATTGAATGAGGTCATTTTCTGTTTCTCTGGTCTCGGCGTATCGCCACGCTCCCAGCTAGAAAACTTTTCTTCAATAAGTGGAATCACAGTTTTGATGTCCACATCACCAGAAACGACCAGCTCAACTATTTGAGGTTGATACCAAGTCTGATAAAAGTTGGTGATGCCTTGAGGAGTAGCATTCACGATCGACGATTTAGTCCCTAATGCATCTTGCGATTCGTACGGGCCGCCTTCAACGAAGTAATCATAATATATATCTCCGAATGACTTATCATCGAGGCGAGCCATACGGAACTCACCAAGAACCACGCCTTTTTCTTTTTCGACTTCTGAACTTGATAGATCCAGGCCATCACCAATGTCACGCATCCACGTCAAAGCAGACTGCAATTGGATGTTATCTGGCAAATCTAACTGGTAGACCGTCTCTTCATAAGAAGTGTAGGCATTAATATCAGCACCAAAGCTAGCGCCTGCGTCTTCGAATAGACGAATCACATCATTTTGAGAGAAATTCTTACTGCCATTGAATGCCATGTGTTCCAAAAAGTGCGCGTAGCCTTCTTGTTGAGAAGTCTCTTGAATCGAACCGGCGTGCACGACTAAACGAACAGATACGGATTCTTCATGATCTGGATAAACATGATAAGTAAGGCCATTTTCTAGTTGGCCTGAAGTCCATGCCGGATCCGGCTGGATTGGCGTTTCGGTAGTTTTTGATGTTGAGCTACAGCCAACTAAGGTGAGGCATAGAGCCGTCGCTAAATAATATGTTTTCATAACAACCTCTTAATGTCATTCATCGACAATATACAGATTGAGCTAACGATTATTATTTAATATTGAACCTGATGGGTATCTTTGTGATCTAGATCTTTATTTTATAAATCATAAATCGTTATGTAAGATCGCTGTGCTCATTTAAATAGGCATTTAGATAAGAGCCTATTAAATCGATTTTAGACTCGCTAACTACATCTATTTAAAATCAATAAGCTACATAAATTTCAGCCAGTTCTCTACATACCCTTAAACAACGCTTGCGAGGCACGGCTGATCGGTAGCTTTTCCCCTGACACATACGCCGACATCTGGCCTGAGAGCCCTTTCTTCACCTTATCAATGGCCGACACCTTAACCACCACCGAGCGATGGATCTGCCAAAACTCATCTGGGTTAAGCTGCGCAATCAGCTCTTTTAGAGACACGCGAAGAATAAATTCCTCTAGCAAACCGCCTTGGCCTTTTTTGAATATAGACACGTACTTGTCTTCCGCTTTGAAGTAAGCAACATCATCGACGGCGATAAGGTGAATGTCTTCTCCAACGCTAGCCTTGAGCCACGTTAGATGTTTCTTCTGCTGTTGATAAAGGGGCTGCGATAGATAAGGAGGCTGCGTTTGCTGGGAAGTCGATTGTGATAGCTGTTGAAGCTGAGCCATTAACGCTGTGATATCGGGCTGTTCCGGAGTGCTACCTGTTTGCGTTTGGTTGCTCGACAAACGCGCTTGCACCTTCTGACATGTGGCCAGTAAGCGTTCTTCATTAATGGGTTTCAGCAGGTAATCCATCGCATTATGTTCAAAAGCTTTGACTGCGTATTCGTCATAAGCCGTAATGAACACAATCAATGGCGGTGAATCTAGCTTGTTGAGTTGCTTCGCCAGCAAGATTCCATCCAGCTCTGGCATACGAATATCGAGAAAAGCCACGTCGGGCTTAAGCTGCTGAATACTCTCCATCGCCTCCAAACCGTTTTGTGCTTTACTGACGATTTCTAACTCCGGCCAAACCTCAGCAAGGCTCTTGTCTAAGTGGTGCCTTAACAGTGCTTCATCGTCTGCGATTATCGCCGTTACGCTCGGCTGTACTGTTGGGTTGTTCATGGTTAGTCCTTTAAATTCACACTGTAAATCGTCTATTTTGCGTCACTGTTCGGTGTTTTCTGATCTGTAATTCTAGGCGGCTGCCTCAGTCAACGGTAACAAGATCGTCGAGACTACCCCGCCTTCAGCGTGTTCAGTAATCGTTAGGCTCGCCTTATCACCATACAGGGTTTCGATTCTTTGACGAATATTGCTTAACCCAACACCGTGACCCGTATTCGCAGAAGGCGTTTTCAACCCAGCGCCATTATCAGCCACTTCAATTTTTAGCTGCTGTGCTTGTTGAGTAATACGAATATTCACTTGGCCACCAGCGGCTTTGGGCTCGATGCCGTGCGTGAGTGCATTCTCGACCAAAGGTTGAATCAAGAACGGTGGAATCACCTGCAAATCGCTAATCTCGTGTATTTCAATCGAGAACGTTAAGCGCTCACCCAAGCGTATCTTTTGGATATTAAGATAAGCGTCTAACAAGTCGACCTCTTGTGCGATGGTCGATTGCTCGGTGCGGCTGTTTTTCAGAGTTACACGTAATAAGTCAGTCAGTTTTTCGAGCATCAACTTGGCTTTCGCGCTGTCACTCTCAATCAATACATTGATGGTCGCAAGCGTGTTGAACAAGAAGTGCGGTTCAATTTGGCTTTGCAGCTGTTTTAACTGGCTAAGTACAACGACCTTTTCTTGATCAGATTGGCGACGCTTCGCCACCTCTAATTCATTATCGGCACGTAACTGCTGCTCCCGAGTATAGAAATAGTAATAGCAAACCGAACAGAAGATCACACCGAGCAAGACTACAGATTTAAGGTCCGAGATATTAGCCCCGAAATACCCGTTCAACCAATAGTGTGCGTTCAAGGTACCAAAGGTCATCGCGATCACCATTGAGATACCCACCTCAAGCGTTCGAGATGTCCTCTTAAACAACTTCACCAAGATGAAAGAAGAACCCACGGCGCTGTAGCCAAAGCCAAAACTGATTGCCAGGTTAACCGTTAATCCGCCGCCCCAAATCGTATGGGTTGTAATCGCAATAAGAACACAAAATAGCGTGGTGAACGCGAAACTCTTAATCCATGAAAATCGACTGTTTGAAGAAGTGTCCATTAAAATCGTCCTTTGATATTTAAGAGAATCATATGACTATCGGGTAAACTGGCGTAAGCAGAATCACTTTTACCACCTAGAAAGCGTGCAGCAAGTTCCAAATCCAACGATGAATTGCCATTATCTAAAGCCTGATAATTGAGCCACTGAGTCGCAATAAAACCACCATCTTGAGGAGACAACATGACATCGAATGTTGGCGTGATATCTTCAAGCCAGCCATGTGTCGAATCCAGAGACCAATGAAACATGATGTTGTGTTGAACCAAATTGGCGTGCTGATAACCTTGAGCATAAGAACCTACCAACGAAGATGTCATCGGATTAACCGACAAAGACTCTGCACTTTCTATCGCGCTTTGCCACTCAGAATGACTCCAAGCACGGCTATCAAACCAGTATTCCAGCACCACATTATGGCCCGTGTCATTGGCCCATGTTAATCCTGCTAACGCTTGATAAGCCTCGCCCTGCTCTTCAAGATAAACCGGTTTATGCAGTGAGTTAGGCTGGCTGTAACCCAAACTTTGTCGCTGATAAACCATCGAACCGTGAAACTCCCACGCGAGATTTAATACCGACACCAAGCTCGCTCCAAGCAAGCCGTGGCGTACATCGTCGTAATAAGCGATCCATTGATATTCGTGGTCGCCAACCAGATTGTAACGACGTATCCCAAAGCCTTGTTGCTGATTCTGCTTTTCGAATTCATTCACATCTTGGGAAGTCCATGACGAATCGCTGTAAAGCAGTGTCCACTCGCCCGTCATATCGAACAGTGACGCCGAGGCAATACCTGCGCCCTCTTCTGCGACAATGCCCACTGGGTTTTGTCGGTAAGGTTTGATGATGTCTAACGGTCGATAGCCATAGCCCACGCCCCAATCCAAACGAACCTTGCCAAGCGTGACATCAAGATAGTGGTCACCGAACGCTGAATTAGACAGTTCAACACCACCTTGCCAAAACAGCTCGCGCACAATGAATTCCGATTCAAAGCTCGCCTCATTCCCCTGTGGGTCATTGCTCAAAATGTCGTTGGCTTTCATTGCAAACAGGCCAAGCCAATTGCCATATCCAACCTCAAGATCCAAAAAACCATTGAGTGACTGGCGATTGTCAGATACGAAAGGGTTAAATGGCGACTCTCTCGATTCAACGGCCTCAGCACTCAATTGCCAGTCCCAGGCTAGGTTCAGATCGTCCGCTTGAGTCGTATTACTCATACAAGGCAGCACAAGGAAAGTAACGATTAAAGGCTTGATGTGGAATCGACGACTAGAAGCTTTCATGGCACCCACCTAAAGCCCAGACACGCTATTACGTGATAAGTAAGCAGGGTTGTAGTATTTGTCCGCTAAAGCTTGTTCGCTTACCTCGCGGTACTCAATCACGGTTTTCTTACTTGGTTGAATCTTATCGAGCAAAGTCATCGAAACTACACTTGGCAAGCCATCTCGCACGCCTTCAGTAAACCAAGCTTGCTTGGCCAGTTTTCCAGAACGCAGATACAGATCCGCTTTAACAGGAAACGCTCGGTCTGCCGTTAACCACAGATCAATCGATTGATAGCTGGCACCCTTGGTTTTCGCCGTTAGCTTTAGATGATAAGTATCGAGTGTCTCGCCAGTCGACCTCTCAACCTGTTGCTCGGCAACCCACTTACCTTGGTAATCTTCGCTCCAAGTGAGCGTCGAAATGTCCCCTACCGAAGCTTCACCCAAGAGTTTCTGCATTGGTGTGATTCGGATAGGTCGGCGCGATTTCGGCATCAGTAACCAATAGTTGTCCTCTATCATCAGCATCTTTTGACCCGCCTCGACCGCAGACTTGAACACGACCAGCGACTCTCGGTTTGGTCTTGTGTAGACGTTGTATTCGCGGGTTTTGTCTAGTTGCTCGTCTTGATATAGCGCGACCAGAGATACCACTTTTGATGCCTGTTCGCTGTTCAAACGGTAGCTGTCTGCCTTAGCAATCATCTCGGTAACTTGCTGTGAATCGATAGCCCAGCTTGGTGCCGATGCTAGAGCCAACGCAGAACCTAAAATAGTGAGTGAACGAGTAAATTTATACATAAACCAGCGCCTCCGTGATTGGCTTATTTACGCCTTTGCGAGCAGAGAAATAAGCGGCTAGCAAACAGATCGTCAGTACACCCAAGGTGGCGTAACCAACCAATTCCAATGAGAAGTAAATATTGAGTGGGTAACCTTCGGTTCTTCCCGGAGGTGGTGGCATTTGCACATCAATCACCAGCAATAACACCGACACTAAACCGCTCACTAGTGCGCCTATCGCACTGCCAATTACCGCCAGTAAGCCCGCCTCTTTTAGAAAACCCGCCACGATTTCAGAAGGGTAACTGCCAAGTGCCGACAAAGTGCCAATCTCACGAGTTCGCTCGGTCACCGACATGGTCATGGTGTTAAACAAAGATACGAACACTACCAATGCCATCACTGCGCCCATGATGCCGAAGATACGGTCGTAAAGGTCTTTAACCTTGGTGTAGAAGAACGCGCGACCTTGCCACGGGGTGATCTCGATCTCTGTGCCTTGATCGCTTTGGCTCGCACTATTTCGATCTAAAGCTGTTTGGATACGCTGTTGAACGGTCGAGGTCTTGCTTGTTTCAAATAGAAACACCGACAAGGTACTGACTTTATCTGACGCTAAAAGCTCTTGGGCAGTGGTGATGTGTACGTATAACTGACGCTTATCCAGCTCAGGCACTCCTGTCGAGTAAATACCCTGCACCTTAAAATCAAAAGCGTTCAATGCGCCGTCACTGGTAGTCGCGAGCAGTGTCACCCAATCGCCAACGGCAACTTTGAGATTACGAGCAAGGTCAGTTCCCAGCATCACTTGTGGCTCTTGGCTGTCGTATCTGGGAGATTTCACATCCGAGAGGGTCTGACCGCTGCGCACATCTAAGAAAGGACCTTTCATGTCGAACTCACGCTCATTGACACCCGTTCCCATAAAAATGGTCGATTTGCTGCCGTTAGACACCAAACCACTAAAATAGACCCTAGGCTGCACACCACGCACGTCGCTGTCGCCAATAATGCTCTTGGTTAGGGCTTGAACATTGTCTAGACCATTGCTCAGCGGCATGTCTTCATCTTGCTCAAAATATCCCGGCGTACTCAAAGTAAGATGACCAGTATCGCGCGCGGTCGATTCACGCAGAGATTCATAGGTATAAAGCCCATAACCTCCAGCCGAGGTCAGCGCAAATACGGCAATTGCGATGATCAATACCGAAAGCAGACTACGGCGACCGTTTCTCAATAAATTAAGCCACGCCAAACGCACCGAGGTAGGAAGCAAAAAAGTGCTCATTCTTTGTGTTAACTTGCCCATGAGATAGCCTCCGTTGCTGTGACTTGTGGCGCCAGTTGACCATCGATAAGTTCAATGACTCGGTCACAACGCTGCGCCATTCTTGGGTCATGCGTTGCGACAATAAAGGTGGTGCCCATTTCATGGCCGAGCTCTTTCATAATGTCGATCACAAGGTTGGCGGTGTGACTGTCTAAACTAGCGGTCGGCTCATCGGCAATGACTAAGCTTGGGTTGTGGATTAGCGCTCTGGCTATCGCGACACGTTGCTGCTGGCCGCCTGAAAGATTGTCTGGGCGATGATGTACATATTCGCCTAGCCCAACACGCTCCAACATCTCTTGTGCTCTGGTCTGCTGTTCTTGTTTCGAACATTGGTTCAACATCAATGGGTAGGCCACGTTCTCAAGTGCCGTCATCACTGGAACCAGATTGAAGCGCTGAAATACAAAACCCAACGACTGACGGCGAAAGCGTGCAGCGGCGATTTGCTCTGTCGGATACGGTTGGCCATCAATATTGATCTGTCCTCGATAGCTCATATCCAACAAACCAAGAATATTCAAAAGTGTGCTTTTTCCAGAACCCGACGGGCCACACAACGCCACCATTTCACCGCGCTGGATATGGCCATCGACCCCGTTTAATGCATCAACACGTTGACCGCCTGTGACATATGCTTTGCCGATATCTTTAAATTCAATCATCCCGTTTTCCTCTGATTACTAACCAACTGTTTAGCTTCCATGCCCTTTATTTCGCTTTCGCTATTAGGGCCTTCGCAGTCATCGTTTCGATGTTGCCAGCATCGGTGTTTTCCATCTTTTCAAGCCACACCTGTGCTTGCTCGAAGTCCTCAGCACGAATCGATGCAGTAATGGCGTAACGGTAAATCCACGATGTCGCAGCGAAATGTTGCTGTTGGAAATCATCTTCCGCGAGTAACGCGAGGAACAGGTCATAACCACGATCAAAATGGTTAAACATGTCTGGTAGCGAGGTGTAAGTCACCGCGGCCATTGCGCGAGTTAAGTAAGAATCTGGCAGCCCTTGAACACGAGGTTGCTCATGAATCGGTTGGTCTTCGTCTTTTAGCAGCACCAGTGATTTATCAATGGTTGATAAGCCTTTCTCCACATACTTCATCTTGTTCCAAGGTAAGAACGCATCACGCCCCATCAGGGTTTCTGTGCTTCCGAGGTAAACCAAGGTCAGTGGTGTCGCTCCGTCTTGTTGTAAGGTTTCGTTAAGGCGTTCATACGCCACCTCAACCAAATCTTCATTGCCTTGCGCGGCTTGGTTATAGATATCGAGCACGTCTGAACTCGGGTTGGCCTGCACCAAAGTGGGTGCGAATGAAACAAGTGCAATCAGTAATGAACGCTTAAGCAGAGAAGCGGTAGAGCCTGAATTAAATGAGTGTGAAGTAGTCATAATTTCTAATCCCTTTCAAATGTTGACGTTGAAAGGTTAACTAGAATTTGTCGCGCAGTTTTACCAATGCGACGAATGGTAATAATGAGGAGTGAATGGTTGAGAGGCGGTGTGAGTGGGGATATAGGATTCAGTTATTGTATTTCAGTAAAAGTCGTGCTTATTTTGCACAACCCATATTTACTAATTATTCATACTGGGTAGACATAAACATACCTGATACATTGGAGCTATGTATCGTTTTTGTAATCTTCGGAATAGAAACGGTGATTCAGGAGATCGATGAGTAATTGTTGAAATAAATCATTCGCATAACCACTTACAGCTTTAAAATACGAGACAAAGTTAATACAATCTTGTTGCGCATTGAAATGGTTCAATGTTTATATCAAATTAGTTATGGATTTATCAATATCATGGAAGCAACAACAGTTAATGCTAACGAAACTCAAACGCCAAAAGTTCTAAACAAACTTGGAACTGCATCATATGGTCTCGTTGCAATTGGGTCTTTCTTACCTGCAATTACTATCAAAATGTGGGGAGTGTCTGAATCAATTACAGGTTTAGATGTCTACGGGTTCACTATAGTCTTACTAATGATTGTAGGCTCAGCATCCTGCGCTCTTGGCTTACCAAAAATCGTAGCAAAAGGCATTGGTGCAGTGTCATTAGCGTATCTTTATTACCACTTGTTTCAAGCCATCGGTGATTTAAATGAAATGGCGCAAATGATGGGGGGGCGTCGTGGTGGTGAACTGGGACAGATCATTGAATTAGCTCTACAAAGCGCAAATATTGGCATTGTCGCCTTACTACTTGGCTTCATTTCGTTAAACATTTTTATGTTTGTAGGTTACAAACTTCACCCTCGCTTCGAGGCATTAGATGTAATCTTGAAACACTACTCTTCAAAAGCCTCAGAAAAAGCCGTTGAAAAATCAACTCAAATCAAGAAAGCAACCGAAGAGAAAGCATCAGCAGTTAAACAGAAAGCCAATCAAGTTCAGAAAGAGCAAATCGATAAAGGTGAATAAACTCATTTAAATCATCAATTTTGGACATCTATTTTAACGATTTTCGTCCCATTGATAATTCATAGATTGCTGAATTAGGAATCAAACAGAAAATTCAATACGTTTAAAAGAGTTCAAACCAAACAAAAATAGCCGCTAATCAGCGGCTATTTTTAATTATCCAAGCGAAGCTTCTATTACTTCTAGCTTTCTACTTCTTTGTCTCTTCAACCACGGCTTTCATCAATACTGATGTATCCATGCGGCCTTGTCCTTCGGCAGACAGTGCCTTGTAGGCGTTGTTGGTCTTTTCAGTCAGTGGAAGCTGGATGCCTTGGCGCTCAGCTTCATCTAGACAGAAACCTAAGTCTTTGATCATCCAATCAATTGCAAAGCCAAAATCGAACTTGTTTTGTGCCATTGTGGTAGCACGGTTTTCCATCTGCCATGAGCCAGCAGCGCCGTTTTTAAGGCAATCAACCAGAGTTGGGATATCCAAACCTGATTTTTCAGCAAGCACTAAGCCTTCAGATAAGCCATTCAACACTCCTGCAATGCAGATCTGGTTAACCATTTTCGCGCGTTGGCCTTGGCCGACTTTACCCATAAGAACTGACGACTTACCGTAAGCTTCGAACACAGGTTGAAGGTCGTTGAAAAGCGCTTGTTCGCCACCACACATGATGGTTAGCACGCCATTTTCTGCGCCCGCTTGGCCACCAGATACAGGTGCATCCATAAAGCGAATACCGGCTTGCTTCGCTGCCACTTCAAGCTCTTCAGACAGAACTGCAGACGTTGTAGTGTGATCGACAAGAATCGCGTTTGGCTTCATCGCTGCCAATGCGCCTGTTTCGCTGGTTGTCATGCTGCGTACGTCGTCATCGTTGCCCACACAAACCAATACCACGTCAGCTTCCGCTACACATTCAGCCACAGATTCTGCCGCTTTACCTTGGTGTTTATCAGCCCAGTCTAGCGCTTTACTGTGAGTGCGGTTAAATACCGTTACTTCAAAACCGGCTTTGACTAGATGGCCTGCCATTGGGAAACCCATAACGCCTAGCCCGATAAAACTTACTTTCATTTCTTTCTCCTTTTATTTGACCAAACCATCACTATGAAAAGATCGAACACTCTCAATCAATGCATCAATAAGCAGGGTCAAAGCCTTTGGCTGATATTTTCTTTCTTTGTACACTAAATACGCTTGGCGATCACCCCGATGATACTCAGGGAGTACTTAAATCAGATTCATGTCGGGATAAGACGAACAATATAATGAAGTTCAGCGATAAATCGCGACCAGAGAACGCTTTGTCAGCCGTACATTATGGAACGATGATCAAGGAAAATCAGGTATAACGTTCATAAAAAAACCGAGCACTAGGCTCGGTTTTTTGTATTCTACATTTACTCACAAGAGCAAAGCTATCAATTATAGATTGATATTACAGCTCAGCGTTGTGGTAAACCTGCTGAACGTCATCACAGTCGTCAAGCATGTCTAAGAACTTCTGGAATTTCTCAGAATCTTCTTCAGCTACTGGCGTAGTTGTTTGAGGAACGAAAGTGATTTCCTCAACGTCTAGCGTTAGCTCTGGGAACGCAGTGTTTAGTGCAGTCTTCGTTTTGAAGAACTCAGTCGTTGGAGCGAATACAGTGATTACACCGTCTTCTAGCTCAACGTCAGTCACGTCTACGTCTTCCATCATAAGCGTTTCTAGGATGATCTCGTCATCTTCGCCTTTGAACTGGAATACAGCTTGGTGAGCGAACATGTGAGAAACAGTACCTTCAACACCGATTTTCGCGCCAGTCTTAACGAAACATTGGCGAACGTCTTGGAAAGTACGGTTGCCGTTGTCAGTTAGACAGTCAACGATTACACTTGTGCCACCTGGGCCAAAACCTTCGTAGCGAGCTGGTTGGAAGTCTTCACCGCCGCCGCCGTTCGCTTTATCGATCGCTTTTTCGATAACGTGTGCTGGTACTTGGTCTTTCTTCGCTTTAGCAATCAGGTGCTTAAGAGGTAGGTTCATGTCTGGGTCAGAGCTGCCGTTCTTAGCCAGTACGTAAATCTCTTTACCGTATTTAGAATAAACTTTAATTTTTGCGCCTGCAGTTTTCGCCATTGAGGCCTTGCGCACTTCAAAACTTCTTCCCATCGGGATCTTCTCTCTGATTCAATTAACGGTGCAAATTCTAGCAAATTACTGTGTCATTTCAATTCTACAGCACTGCTGGGCAAGGTTTGTCTGCGTTTATGCGACACCCATTACCCGTTTGTATTTTTCAACAGACTGATCAAACCAAGCCTTTTCTTCTGGGTCACCTAGCTTCATTGCTTCTTCAACAATGGCTTCAGGGCCACATTTCGCTTGCTTCAGTTTCCATACAAGAAACGATGCTTGCTTATCCAGTTCGATTTTATTTTTCTCGCTGGGTGGAAGGAGTGAAAGGTTGATAGACATTGCTAGCCTTCGTCTGTAATACACTTGGCCGAGAAATATATCATAGAGCAGCCTCATAAAACCAATACTATGAGTAACAGAAAGGGTTTATGAGACCCGAAACCAAGCAAGTCACTGATGCAGGTCAAGCTAAGGGGAGTTGGGAAAAGTGTTACCGCGAGTTATTTGCCAATAAAAGGCTCACAGTAAGCCCCGGAACATTTTAAATACTGTATCAATTTATCAAATCTTTAAGCTCAACTTCCGAAAAATCTACTTTGTATTCAGTTTCAGACAAATCACCTAAATAAATTTTGCAATCTAAATTATTTGTTCTGATTGCGAGTTGAATTTTTCTCTTAATTTCGGAAGATGCTCTAGCTCCTATATAAACGCTATGAATTGCCTCAGGGGGGATTGGGTAGAGGTAGACGCTATTACCAAAATTGTCTTTATGTTCTGTCTTGAACTCATCATCCATTAGTGAAAGGAACAACCTTTCTTCCTGCTCATACGCCCAATCCAATGGCTTATGGCATAGAAGGTCAAGTTTATCACCACTGTGAACATTAAATTGCATTCGAGATTCCGAGTATTTTACAGGTGATGGCTTAGTCGGCTCTCCAAATAAAGTTGGCCTGTGGAAAAATTCGTGGCTTTCATCAAAACCAATGACGTAACCAGTCATGGCACTGGAATAATGTGACCACATCAAAAGATTTTGTTTAGTGCGAGACAAAGACAAGATACCAAACTTGTCTCCGAATAAGCCCATCAACTCAGTCCTTACTTCTGAAGAACCTAATCGATTCGTAATATGCGCCACTAATTCTTGTCTACCATTTGATAATATTTGCCAATTATCTTCAGTTTTTTCTTCATCGGCAGTCGGCTTTGTTTCCTAAATC
>NZ_JBFRJM010000063.1:0-261 GCF_041468865.1 Vibrio sp. 10N.286.52.C3
TGCCGTCACTGTGTTTGAACTCGTATTTGGTCACGCCATCCAGATCGCTGCCGGACAAGGTACCCACTACCGCGTCCGCCACTTGGTTTTCCGCGTACGTCACCGTCTGCGCACCGAACGAGCCTGACTCATCGACGTTGCTCTCTTTCAGAGTCACCGTCGCTTCCGCTGTCGAGCCGTAACCGTCGGTCATCACCATCTGGTAATCGCCACTGTTCGTGCCTTGCTCGAAATCGTTCACCTCCGCCGAAACGCCCGCTG
>NZ_JBFRJM010000063.1:965-60310 GCF_041468865.1 Vibrio sp. 10N.286.52.C3
TCACCGTCGCTTCCGCTGTCGAGCCGTAACCGTCGGTCATCACCATCTGGTAATCGCCACTGTTCGTGCCTTGCTCGAAGTCGTTCACCTCCGCCGAAACGCCCGCTGTCGTGATGCTGATGTTGCCGGCCGCATCCACACTGTAGAAACCGTCTTCACTGATGGTGCTTAAGGTGCCGTCACTGTGTTTGAACTCGTATTTGGTCACGCCATCCAGATCGCTGCCGGACAAGGTACCCACCACCGCGCCCGCCACTTGGTTTTCCGCATAACTTAGTTCTTGGTTAAAAAATAAAGAGTCGTCATCTACAGGCGTCACGCCAATATCAACAGTAATAGTATCTGTGCCTCCATTCCCGTCGCTAACTACAACGGTGAAGCTATCGCTTCCGTTGTAGTTTTCGTCTGGCGTATAGGTCCAATTACCATTTTCATCAACGACTACAGAACCGTTTGACGGATCTGTGCCTTTTGAGAATGTTAACGAGTCTCCGTCCGTATCTGTTGCGTTTAGCGTTCCGCTTACTGGGGTATCTTCGTCGGTGGTTACTGAAAGGTCATTACCTATCGGCGCGTCATTTACGGGAGTTACGCCAACGTTAACCGTAATTGTGTCAGTACCACCATTTCCATCATCGACGATAACCGTAAAGCTATCGGTACCGTTGAAGTTTTCGTTGGGGGTATAAGTCCAATCACCATTTTCATCGACAACGACAGTACCGTTTGATGGATCGGTGAACTTAACGAAAGACAGCGAATCGCCATCTTCATCTGATGCTGACAACGTTCCGCTTACTGGAGTATCTTCATCGGTTGTAAATGAGAGAGTGTCACCGACAGGCGAGTTATTGGTATCAACAAAGGTAGGGGCGCTATTAGTTTGCTCAAACGAACGGAATTGCTCTAGAAGGCTCAGGCTTTGAGTTCGCGACATGCCCAGCGCTTCAAATCCCGTTGTTATAAATTCGGTTGCTGGGATCGTTTCTTCACCGTCTCGCTCTACAGTCCCACTAGTTGCCAAGCTAGAACCATTTTGACCAGCAGCGGTAGCGAACTCATCTCCTAACTCAGTAGGGTCTTCACCTTCTTCTAATGCGGCAAAAATATTTGCGATATCCTGGTCTAGTTCAACTTCACCGTCTTCAGGTGAAAAACGCTTAACTGATACCTGAGGTTCATTAGGTCCATTTTGAGATTCAAGAGTTACATCTCCAGCCTGTAGAGGCTCTCCCTCTTCGAGTACTCTAACCGTGCCATCAACTGAAATAACAATGCGCTGACCCAATGCAAGAGCACCGGTCAAATTCAATGCTGTAATGTCCATATCAACCCCTAAAAACCATTTTCGCTTGTCACGTCAACTTTGTGACATCTTATTTATAATATTAGCCTAAATATAACATTTAACATCACATAATTCCTAGTTATGAATCGTGCATTTAACATACCGAGTGACAAGGTAATGACGCTGATCACATCACACAATAATGAAAGTGCTCACACTATCAATATAAGTTATTGTGTTTGCGAAAAATAACAGAGCTAAAAACGTAAAATTGACGTTCTCAAAATCATCATAAAACGCACAGCAAACTGTTAACAACTTTACAACCATTTACGGTAGCTTCTCGAGCGAACGTTATTTTTTTGGCGGTTCATCTAAATTTCGTATCTAGCACATTAAAAAGCGTAGGTTTAGATGCAGTCCAATTTGGAGAGATGGAAATTGAATTACATTCAAACGACAACATTAGGGTTAGCTATAGCGCTAAGTTTGCCGACAACAGCACAAACCTTAGAGCAAGCCGTTGCGTTTACATTAGAAAGCAACCCTGAAATCAAAAGTGCTTATAACGAATATATCAGTAAGCGTTATCTTAACGACGCTTCTGGTGGTGCTTATCGACCAAGTATAGACTTAGATGGTGGGATTGGTTATGAACATACTGATCTAGCAACCAACCAAGACACTACCGATCTGACTAGAAAAGAAGCAACGATCACCTTGACCCAGTTAATATGGGATGGCGCTAATACATCCAATGATATTGACCGTACTGCGGCTGATGCAGAGTCCGTGCGCTATCAACTACTATCTAACGCGCAAGACATCGCTTTAGAAGTAACAAAGGTTTATCTTGATGCAGTGAAAGCCTATGAAGTGCTTTCTCTTTCGGAAAGTAACTTAGCGACGCACAAAGAGATATATAACGATATTCGTAAGCGCGTGGAGTCAGGAATTGGCTCGACAGCAGATATGTCACAAGTTGAAGCTCGTATTGCGAAAGCGCACGGGAATTTGCTTGCTGCTCAAAACAACCTTTTTGATACGCATACTCAGTTTAAAAGACTTGTTGGTCAATCTCCTTTAGGGTTAACTTTCCCTCGCGCAGATGCCGGTGCAATTCCTTATACCGTTGATGGTGCGTTGGCAAAAGCGTTTAACCAGCATCCAGTCATTAAGATTGCACAAGCCGATGTTGACTCAGCGAAGTTCCAATACAAACAATCTAAGAGTACCAACTACCCGACTGTTTCTTTTGAAGCCGCTCAAACTTGGCGTGATGACGCCGGTGGTACAGAAGGCAGCAGCGATGAGTTTTCTGCCATGGTTCGTTTAAGATACAACCTTTACAATGGTGGTTCGGATCAAGACCGCACAGAAAGTGCAGCCTACCAACTCAACAAAGCCAAGGACCTTCGCGAAAGTACTTACCGCAATGTAGAAGAGAGTCTACGTCTATCATGGAGCGCACTTGATTTAACGGTTCAGCAAAAAGAGTTCCTATCTGACCACGTAGACTCGGCATCAGACACGGTAATATCATATGAGAAACAATACCGTATCGGTAAACGTACCCTTCTCGACTTACTTAACACTGAGAATGAATTATTCGAAGCTCGTAAAGGCTATTTAGATGCTAAGTATGACGAGCAATACGCAAAATATCGCGTAATGAACGCAACTGGTAACCTACTCATCGGTTTACGAGTTGAGATCCCAGAAGAATGGAATGAAAAGGTGGAATATTAATGAAGCTTACCAACACAGTATTATCGCTTTGCTTCATGGTTGTATCTGCCAATGCTTTAGCTGAAAACAACGAAGATGAATTCGAATATCGCGCTCTACCGCCGGTCAGTCAAATTTACGATCTTCAAGATGATGACAATGACGGTGTAATAAACGCGCGAGATTTATGTCCCGATACACAAATTGGTGCCGAGATCGATAACGACGGTTGTGGATCATATTTCGAGTCATCGGAAAAGAAAGAGCTGCATATACTCTTCGCTAATAATTCAACGGAAATAAACCCTGTCTTTCTAGGGCAGATACGCCAAATGGCGGCATTTTTAAAGCGCTACGAAAGTACCAGCATTGAATTGCAAGGTTATGCCAGCAAAGTAGGTAACGCGGAACATAACCTAAAGCTTTCGAAAGAACGTGCATCACATGTAAGACGAGCGCTAATTAGCAACGGTATTCAGCCATCTAGAGTCAACATCGTAGGTCATGGTGATTCTGAATTCAGCAGTGATGACACCCAAATCAATCACGCACTACATCGAAAAGTTGTTGCTTCCGTTGTTGGATTTAAGGGTAATATCAAAGAAGAATGGCACATCTTCACCAAAATTAAAAAGTAGGCGTACCCAGCTTTTACCATACTGAAACGTTATCTTAAGTTAACGTTTCAGTATGGTGATAATTCCTTGAATAGCATATACCTAAGCCGTCTATAATGTTAATCTTGCCACGTTATCAACATAGAGAATTAATCCATGAGCAAACTAACAGCTGATACTCAAGCAAATCTAGAACTTTTCGTTTCTGAAACACAAGAAACTAAACTGGTATGGGGCCTTCGCAACGAAGAAGGTTGGCTAGCATGTGACTCAAGTGAATTCGAAAACAGCGAAGTGATGCCATTCTGGTCTTCAAAAGAAGATGCTCAAACTCACAACGTTGAAGAGTGGGCTGACTTCGAAGTATTAGAAATTCCACTAGATATCTTTGTAGAAGATTGGTTACTGACTCTTGCTGAAGACGGCGTTCTTGTTGGTACTAACTGGAATGCAACATTAGAAGGCAAAGAACTTGAGCCTTCTGACCTAGCGAAATTATACATCTAATTTCCGATATCGGTCGCACGATTCGCGCGACCGATATACCTCTGATTAGTATCAATAAATTAGAGACCTACCTCGCATAACCACGTAGTCGCACCATTCAAAATTTGAAGCAACATCAAACTAATAATAGAATATCGTTCTTTATCTGATTGATCGTCTCTTGTGAATCACTTCGTTTTTGTTACCTTTCTACTATTCATTAGCTTTTGTTCTTATAGCCAAGTATCAACATCAGATCGTGACCACAATTCACCAGTCTATACCTCCAATCTAAGCTCTACTCCAAATGCTGATTGGAACGCGCTTTATCTCTCTACTTTAAACCACTCTCCTGAGCGCGCATTAAACATGCTGCAAACACGCTACATCGGCTCAACGGTTTATGGAGATAAGCTTTACCTTGCGTCTCTTCTGTATCAATACATGAGCCACCGAGATCAGCCGTTCTACGGAATCGCTTCAAACGACAATGACTACCAAGCGATAGAAACAGCGTTTATTTCTGCTCTGAGGAAAGACGGCAAAGGCCAATATGAACAAGCACAACAAGGCTTTCTAACACTTTTGGCGAAAATGCAATCTCGCAGTGATTTAACTGGTAAAGCCTTACTAAAGTACCAGCTATGCCGATCGCTTAACGAGCAAGCTAAATACCATCAAGCGAACTATTACTGCTCTGCCCTTCAGTCAGATTTACATGACATCGCTGACCCTGTATTACCAAAATTCGGGACTTATCGAGTCATCGCGAACAATCATCATTTCCGCAGTGACTATCAAGCTGCACTAGACACCTACCTATCACTAATAAACGTGTTTCCACAAGGGCATGATATTTCAGGGGTTTACAACGATGTGGGTAACTTGCTCAAAGAATTAAAGCAATATGAAAAATCGGCGGAGTATCTAGAGCAAGCTCTCATTCTCAGAGTAAACGCTTCAGATTTAATGAAAGCACAAGTGCATCACAGCCTTGCGGATCTCTACCTTAACCAAGAGCAAAGTGAACTAGCAATTCACCACTTTCAGACAGCAAGAACACTGCTGAGCTCAACGTCGCATAGCTACGGTATTGCACTCACAAGTCTTGGCTTAGGAAAAGCGTACACTCAAACGAAAAACTATGATGTGGCGAGAACCTACCTAATTGAGTCTCTTTCAGCTTCGAGCGAACTGAGCAATGATGTCATTCGCATCAATGCTTACTTGGCGATCAGCGATATGTTCGAAGAACAGAAACTGCCAACGGAAGCACTCAACTATGCTCAACAAGCGCTAGAATTAGCTGAACAAGTCACAAGGCATAAATACATCGCGCAGTCACTTCTTCAGCTTTCTGATATTCATCAATCACTCAGCGATTACCAACAAGCTTTCTATTTCTACCAGCGATACTCGTCAATACAAATGGAAGCTAGAGATATCGACAATCGACTCGCACTCGAAGCGCTCGGCCTGACGCACGCCAAATATGAACAAGAACTAGAAAGCTCTTTCCTGACACATCAGACGAAACTCGACCGCGTTCAAATTGAAAAAATGGAACATCAAAGATGGATGTACAACATCGTTGTTATTCTGTTGCTTTGCGCTGCAAGCTTCACGGTATTGATAAACAAAACGGTTCGCGCAAAAGCAGCAATTGATGGCTTAACGAAAGCATATAGCCGAACTGAGATAATTCGAAGAATCAAAAGAGTGAAACGCTGTAAAGGGACGGACAAACAGCATGTGCTCGTGCTGCTCGATCTAGATAAGTTTAAGAAGATTAATGATGAGCATGGGCACCCTACTGGTGATCGGGCACTGGTCCATATTAGTGATCAAATTAGAAAACACTTAGTGAATGGTGAATTGTTTGGTCGCTTAGGGGGTGAAGAATTTGTCATCATATTAACCGATACCCCACCAGCAGAGGTACGAGAACGCGTTGAAGAGTTGCACTACGCCATTTCAAGCACTGTCTTTTTATCAGAAAGCAAAAAGTCACTTAATGTGACCGCGAGTTTTGCTTATCTAGCAACCTCAAACGCATTAAGTGACTTTGATGACTTGTATTCAGTGCTCGACCAAGCACTCTATCAAGCCAAAAGCAACGGCCGAAACTGCATCATTGATGCTTACAACGAACCAATTGATTGACCTGAGGTTATTTATTCTCAGTCTGTTTGCGAACCAACTCAGCCATAATACCTTCACGATCACCTAGGTAATCGTTAAGGCCAACTTTACGCAGTTCACACGCTGGGCAATCGCCACAACCATCCCCGACAATGCCATTGTAACAAGTCAGTGTTTTATTTCGAACAAGCTCAAGTGCTGAGTACTGGTCGGCCAACGCCCATGTTTCAGCTTTGTTGAGCCACATTAACGGTGTTTTAATATCAAGCGGCTTGTCCATACCTTGTACAAGCGCAGAGTTCATCGCCTTCACAAAGTCATTACGACAATCAGGGTAACCAGAAAAGTCTGTTTCACACACACCTGTAATCACGGTTTCAGCACCGATTTGGTAAGCGTAAATACCCGCTAGAGTCAGAAATAGAATATTACGACCAGGAACGAATGAATTCGGCAGCCCATTCTCTTGCAGCTCATGAGACACAGGAATATCGTCACGAGTCAAAGAGCTGATAGCCAGTTCATTCAACAGAGTCACATCCATCACTTTGTGCGCTTTCACACCAAGCTCTTTCGACAATGACTCAGCAACTTCAATCTCGAGTCTATGGCGCTGACCATAATCAAACGTAATCGCATGAACTTCATCATACTCTTTTAATGCTTGAACAAGACACGTTGTTGAGTCTTGACCACCACTGAATACTACCACTGCTTTTTTCATCTTAAATCCTTACGAGAACCTTCTACTAGCGACTTATCTTGCCCAGTAAAAATACAACCTATGCGATGCTCAAATATTTGTGAGTTTGTATTGATAAGCGCCAATTGCGCTCAATGCAGGTATCAATACAAAGCTGAGTAGCGCGGTCTTTTTGGCTGATTGGTTGCAGAGCGATAACAGTGTCGTTAGGAACTGCTGCTCGCTCCAATAAACCGTCAAGTTGTTCGATGTCTTTGCTTGTACCTACTGGATGCTTAATTTCGTTAGCACGTTGCAAGGCGCTATCTAAGATTTCCAGTTTCGCTTTCATCGCCACTTTCGGTGACACCGTAACCCAAGTGTCCGGTGTGGCTTTAACTTCTGATGTTCCGCTAGTCTCAATCTGACAGCGACAACCGTGCTGCTCAAACGCTTCAGTAAGAGGAACAAGATCATAAATGCATGGCTCACCACCAGTAATCACAATGTGCTTAGCAGTGTAACCTTGCTTGATATATTCATTCACGATTCCTTGAGCATCGATTGCTGACCAAGTAGGTGAATCTTCTGTCTTAACCATAATATCGCCAAGGCTGGTTTCCTCTTCTGGCAACGCTTCCCAGGTCTGCTTGGTATCACACCAAGAACAGCCCACTGGGCAAATTTGCAGACGAACAAAAACAGCGGGAACGCCAGTAAACACGCCCTCACCCTGAATGGTTTCAAACATTTCATTAATCTTGTACAACTTTCCCTCAGCTCAATCATTTGATGAAATTAATCAACCGCAGACCTTAAAGCACTTCCCCCTTTTGGTCAAACAAATGAGTACTGATAAATGAGTTGATCAAAGCCCTAGCCTGAACTTTCAAGTTCCCTTATCCTTTCGCCCATAGATTTCGTTAGCTTTTAATTTTTTAGTAAGGAACAACATGTACAAACTGATTGCTCTTGATATGGATGGCACACTACTCAACAGTGAAAAAGTGATTTCTCAAGAGAACAAAGACGCAATCGCCAAAGCACGAGCTGCAGGTGTGAAAGTAGTTCTCGCTTCTGGTCGCCCTTTAGAAGGCATGCAAAGCAAATTAGATGAGCTTTCGATTGACGGCGAAGATGACTTTGTACTCTTCTACAACGGCTCTATGGTTCAGAACGTATCGACAAAAGAGATCATTCACAGTGAGATCAGCAACGGTAAAGCCGCAAAAGAGATTGCTGCCCTCGCTGAACAGCTTGGTGGTTATGTCCATGCTTTCAGCAAGATCCACGGCTTAATCACACCTGAGAACAATGAGTACACTGGTATTGAAGCGCGTATTAATTGCTTAGATATAACCGAGTTCGACTTTTCTCAACTAGAAGATGACCACGAAATCATCAAAACTATGATTGTCGCTGAACCAAGCAAGCTGACTGAAATCATCGGTAAGTTGCCACAAGAGCTTAAGACTCAGTTTACTATCGTACAAAGTGCACCATTCTTCTTAGAGTTCCTAAACCCGAAATCAAACAAGGGTGTCGGTATTGAAGCGATAGCGAAACACTTAGGCATTAAAGCGGAAGAAGTCATCTGCATGGGTGATGCTGAAAACGATCACCATATGCTTGAATACGCAGGCCTTGGCATTGCAATGGAAAACGCAATGGAAGAAACCAAGAAACTGGCGGATCACATCACAGCTAGCAACGACGACCATGGTGTAGCGGTCGCGATTGAGAAGTTTATCTTCAACTCATAAACGCTCAACAGGTTCTAATAAGAATTACTTTTTGCTTGTTTCAGAAATGACAAAGGCTGTGCACTGCACAGCCTTTTTGATTTTGTGTTAGTCGAGTCGCTTACTCTCTTTTCCATGGCAGACGAAATGCCACCACACCAAACAGAATCAAGATTGGGAAACGTAACGTTTCAACAATAAATGAAGCAATACCGCTGAAAGAGACAAAGCTTCCAGCCCAGCTAATCAGCAGATTTCCCGCTAACAACATCGCCATCACTCCAAGAACGATCTTGAATGAGAACTGACCAACCAAAGGTTTCGAGTCTGTTAACGTCACTAGGCATGCAATCGTCATCAAAATCGCCACCCAGAATGAGAATGTTGGCAGTGGCCATATCACCGTCAGAACAATCGACAGTAAGCACAATGCCCACCAAACACCTTTAGAACTCAATAAGGCGCTAATATCAACATCCGGTTTCGCGTCTAATCTCACGATATGCCACGTCGTTAAAGCGCCTAATACGCCACCCATTAATACATCACTAAAAAACGCACTACCTGAATAAGACTTAAATAGCATGATCCACAGCAGGCCAGCGAGCACTACCAGAATGGCTTTTTGCTCCAAGAGGCGCTTTAGTTTCCAAAAGACTAACAAGGTTAAACTGACCCACAAGGCAGCCAACAGACTTGGAAAACTATACCCACTGCTCATCACCAGTTTCAATGTTGGCATGTAAGCGTGTGGACGTGGAAAACCAAAACCTTGGTGCGCGATTAAAGTAAGTAGTGTCACCGAGATCAAAGTGAAGCCAAACTTCAACGCGAAGTTACGGCCAAAGTACCAAGCAATTAACGGCAATATCACAATGAAGACCCATGGCTTGGCCAACAAGTCAGTCAAAAGCACAGTATTCGCAAATACGCTTGGCATCTTATCGAACGTGTTTTGAAGTGACACAATCCAATTTAATTCAACTTGATGGACTTTGGGTGCCGCGCCCACCAGCTCAGTCACATACGTCACCGGTTGATCTGTCGCAGATAAAAACAGCTCGTTAATCTCAGACCACTGTTCTGGGTAGCGGTATTGGTGATCTTGCAATTCAGTAGGAGGAAGTAACATCGCTCGGCTGACTTCCACGCCATAATGAGGAGCAAACCAAATCGGCAGCTCAAAGCCACCTAACTCATTTCGAGCCTTGTAACTGATCACTTCAGAGTCAGAAATACAATCAAACACGACGGCACTGTCGGTATAACCTAGCACATCACCGACCGTTACCGACAAACCAGCCTCTTCCCACGTTTCACGTTGCGCCGCGACGGCTGGCGGCTCACCTGAAACAACAGTGCCTCCCGGTAGAGACAATTGACCGGTGATCAACTCATCAACCAACACGATTTGGTTATCAGCACGTACTACACACAAGGCGCCCGCGATATGATCGGGCAAAGTGTCGTTTGCCCAAGCGGAAGTAGTACTCAAAAGAGACAGTATGAAAACTAATAAATATCGAATAACCAACGAGTTTACCTAAAAAATAATAGAAGAATATTGAAGACTGCTGTTGCAGTTGAACTATTGTAATCAAAGCCACACAAAATCGCTGTCTACGTTTTGTGCAAAGCCTTCCTCATCCATTGAATGTGAGGTGTGAACCCCATTTTTTGATAGAAGTCCTTGGCAGGCGAGTTAAAGTCCCAAACTTCTACAAAGACTTGTTCAACCCCATAATCATCAAAAGTACTTTCAACTTTGTTAAACAACTTTTCAGCAATCGATTCTTTTCGATAATCAGGCAAGACAAACAGTTCATCGACACTTCCCATCGGCACTGGTTTGCTGACCGTTGAGATAAGCTCACAAAAATGCCCAGAGATAAAGCCAACAATGAGCTCTCCTTTTAATGCCACATAAACCAAACATTCAGGGTCATCCAAGTATCGTGCAATGCTTTTTTCCTGCTCAATCTCTTCTGCCGTTTTAAAGTGCTCTGGGCTAGCAAGGTGGTGGTGATGGTGGAGATCGAACATTAACTCGTTAAGTTGTTCTAAATCCGCGTGCTTTGCGGCCCTTAAGGTGACATTCATGACTATTGCGCTTCTCAAACCAAATTAATATCTAAACTGAGTCTAGTGTACTTGGCGTGAGTATCTATACAAGTTATTGAATTAATTCATTGTTTGAAGTGTGTATTTTAGATACAAAAACGGCCACATTACGTGGCCATTCTGTTTGAATGATTTTGAATTAAACGAATATCGAAGCTATGTTTTTTGCTGTGGCTTTTGCTGTAGCTTCAGCTTTATGCACCGTTATCTTCTTTCTCTTCTTTGAGATCAGCAAGCTGTTGTTCCAGTTCAATAAGCTTAATTTCCGCCTCTACTTCCGCAACTCGCTTTTCTGCATCAGTGCGATTGTCTTGCGCTAGACCATCAGCAGTAACTTGGGTTCGTTGTGCGTTTCTTGCATCATCCGTATCTTTCATTGAACCAGCAACACCACCAGTCACACCACCCAATGCAGCCCCCTTCGCGGCTAAGCTCGCATCTCCAGTTAGAGCGCCAGCTGTCGCTCCTAATAAAGCACCGCCCACAGCACCACGATTACGTGCAGCATTCTCATTTTCGTTATCCATTGCTGGTGATGCGCAACCAGAAAGAGTCACAATCAGTGTCGCTAAAAGAAAAGGTTTAGTGAATTTCATAGGAGTCTCGCTTAGTTCTTCGTTTGGAGTAGAGCCATCTTAAGCAGAACCGTTAATGAGATAAATAAAGCCACGTTTAGACGATACATCATGTTCAGTTATGTATCATTCAACCATCGCATAAGTGCTTATTGATATATATCTTTGAGCTCGCTTTAGCCTGACAAACAAAAAAGGCGACCAATAAGGTCGCCTCAATCGAGCTTTCTCTATAATTCTTGCCTTTCACATATCTCTTAGCCTTTAGACCAAAAGTTTTGCATGTTTGCTACGCTAGGTGGTGGCCTAACACCACAATCTCGATAATGATTTTTATCGCCGATCCCCAGTATCTTGCCATTTTCGTCATCAATCATAGCCGCAACTTTAACACCGTCTCCCACATGGCGAGTTAACACGACAATTTCACCAGCTCTTTCAGACCTTACTGCGCCTAAGATTTGATATTCGTAGCGGCCTTTCCTTGAATTAACGATCATCTTCGAGTTAATAGGGTCGGCTTCATATCCCACACCAATATCAAAAACCGCTTGATAGAGATCGACGCCAGTCTTTGATACACATTTAAATACCTTGGGATGACTCAAAGGTTCTAACAACGCTCTACTCGCTTCATCCTTTGAAATACTGGCACTAGCAGCACCACTGACCAATAAAGCAATCAACAAAAAGTAAGCTCGCATAAAAAGACCTCAATATGTGGGATTCATAATGAGGTCATAGTAAACGCAATGGATAAGCGGATGAATAAAGTAGAGTTTAGGTAAACCATCACGCCGGATTATGTATAAATCAACAAGCCGAAGGTGAGATTACCTAAACTGCGACGTCTATTTGCCGAGCTTTTCAGCAATTTCAGCTAAGCTGGTAGGGTCGTCAATAGTTGAAGGCACCACATATTGTTCACCTTCTGCGATCTGCCGGATCGTTCTACGTAAGATCTTACCTGAGCGTGTCTTAGGTAACCTCTCAACAACCAAGGCTTGCTTAAAACAAGCTACCGCGCCGATCTCATTACGAACCTTGCCAACCAATTCCCTTTGCAACTCAATGCCATCGACTTTTACGCCATCTTTTAACACAACTAGACCTAAAGGAAGTTGTCCTTTCAAGTCATCGTGAATCCCGACTACCGCACATTCTGCAATGGCTGGGTGACCACCCACGATCTCTTCCATTTCTCCAGTCGACAGACGGTGTCCCGCTACGTTTATCACATCGTCGATACGGCCCATAATAAATAGATACCCATCTTCATCGAGATAGCCACCGTCCCCAGAAACATAATAGCCTGGGAATTGGCTCAGATAGCCAGATTCAAATCGATCATGATTACGCCAAACCGTTGGCAGACAACCGGGTGGTAGTGGACGTTTGAGTGCAACAAAGCCTTGCTGATTAGGCTGTGCCGTTTCACCCAATTCATTAAGAATCTCGACTTGGTAACCGGGCACAGGCTTAGTTGAAGAACCTGCTTTCACTGGCAAAGATTCCAGCCCTGTCGGATTGGCAGAAATAGCCCAACCCGTTTCGGTTTGCCACCAGTGGTCAATAACCGGTTTATTGGTATGAGACTCAACCCAATCCAATGTTGGCGGGTCCAAACGCTCTCCCGCCATAAAAATCGACTTGAGCGATGATAAGTCATACTTGGTGAGTAACTCGCCTTCAGGATCTTCTTTCTTGATAGCTCTAAATGCCGTTGGCGCAGAAAATAACACATCGACGTTGTACTCTTCACACACACGCCAGAATGCCCCCGGATCTGGCGTTCTAACTGGCTTTCCTTCAAACAAGATGGTTGTGCAACCATGAATCAATGGCGCATACACAATATAGGAATGCCCCACTACCCAGCCGACATCAGAAGCCGCCCAAAACACACCATCTTGCGGCATATCGTAGATAGTGCTCATCGAGTATTTCATCGCGACCGCATGACCACCATTATCGCGCACCACGCCTTTTGGCTTACCCGTCGTCCCTGATGTATACAAGATATATAGTGGGTCAGTCGCTAGAACAGGCACACATACGTGAGGCAAAGCATCCTCAACAGCTTGCTGCCAAAGTACATCACGTTCGTTGTTCAATTCGGCTAGAGACTGCTCTCTTTGGAATACCACCACTTTCTCAGGCTTCCATCGGCTGTCCATGATCGCGCGATCGACCATCGGCTTATATGGCAGGACTTTATTTATCTCGACACCGCAGGATGCAGTAATCAACACCTTGGGCTCGGCATCTTCAATTCGAACGGCAAGCTCATGAGGGGCAAAACCACCAAACACCACCGAATGCACTGCACCTAGTCGTGCACAGGCCAACATTGCCATCGCCGCTTCAGGAATCATTGGCATGTAGATCACCACACGATCACCTTTGGTAACGCCTTGCGTGGCTAACATACCAGCGACTTTAGCCACTTGGTTACGCAATTGATTGTAAGTGTACGAGGATTGAGTTCCTGTAACTGGAGAGTCGTAAATCAGTGCGGTATTGTCACCTCGCCCATTTTCACAATGATAATCCAGCGCGAGCCAGCAGGTGTTCATCACCCCATCAGGAAACCAACGCTCAATTCCGTTATCGTCAGTTTGTAATATCGTTTTTGGTGGTTCAAACCAATCTATCGCTTGTGATTGTGTTTCCCAAAACGAATTTGGGTCTTCCCTCGCCCATTGATACTCGGTGATGTAATCTGTTTTTCTAGTCATTCGATTCGTAGCAGACATAGTGCCTCCTCCATGATTTATCCATTAGTCCAAGCGACTAGCTTTTAACAGTTTCACTTGGGTGCACTCTTTTCTCAGCGTTGTATTCGTGAACATTTAACCGTTCACGACAATCGCTTTACTTGGGAAAAGGCACACGAATGGCACCTTCCATGATCACTCGGGCACTACGACTCATAATCGCCCTCTCTATTTTCCACCCACTTTCGGCCTGCAGCGCTTTCGCACCTACCTTTAAGGTTCCTGACGGGTGTCCAAAGGTCACGAAATCACGACTTCCCTCACCGGCTGCCAAGTTCACTAAGGTGCCAGGAACACTTGCCGCTGAAGCAATAGCAACCGCAGCCGTACCCATCATGGCATGGTGCAGTTGCCCCATAGACAAAGCACGCACCAGAAGGTCAGTATCTTCGACAGCAACCGACTTACCACTGGAAGCTTGGTACGCTTGAGGCTTAGCAACAAACGCGACTTTAGGTGTATGTTGACATGATTCAGCTTGTTCTAAAGAATCAATAAGACCCATTGCTACTGCACCATGTGCTCGTATGGATTCAAACAGAGCCAAGGCTTTGGTATCACTATTGATATCTGACTGAAGTTCAGTGCCTTGGTAGCCAACCGATTCAGCATCAACAAAAATGGTGGGTATCCCAGCATTAATGTATGTCGCTTTGATGCAACCCAGATCGGGAACATCTAAAAAATCGACAACATTCCCTGTTGGGAACATAGAGCCACTCGCATCGGCGGGGTCTAGGAAATCAACTTGGATCTCAGCGGCGGGGAAAGTCACACCGTCGAGTTCAAAATCACCTAACTCTTGAACTTCGCCACCAGCGATAGGTACATGAACAATAATGGTTTTCTCTATGTTCACTTGCCATACTCGCACCTCGACCACACCGTTTTCTGGAATACGATTCGAGTCGACTAGGCCACTATGAATAGCAAATGGGCCCACTGCAGCAGACAGATTGCCGCAGTTACCGCTCCAATCAACGAACGGCTGGTCTATTGCTACTTGGCCGAATAGGTAATCAACATCGTGATCGGCTTTACTACTTTTCGAAACAATAACGGTTTTACTGGTACTGGATGTTGCACCACCCATGCCATCGGTTTGTTTGCCATAAGGATCTGGACTACCAATCACGCGCAGAAGTAATGCGTCTCGAGCTTCTCCGGCAACTTGCGCAGCCTCAGGTAAGTCACTTAAGTTGAAGAAAACGCCTTTGCTTGTTCCGCCCCGCATGTAGGTAGCAGGTACTTTTATCTGTTTATTTGTCATCATAAGCTCCTACTGTGCGAGAAAGTCTTTAGCGAAACGTTGCAATACGCCACCAGCGCTGTACACATTCACTTCGTCTGCCGTGTCTAGTCGGCAGGTCACAGGAACATCCAGCTTGTCACCGTTTTTACGAGTGATGACTAGAGCCAAATCAGACCCTGCTTCAATGTCGCCGTACACGTCGTAAAGCTCGGTGCCGTCCAGTTCTAAGGTATTGCGATTGGTTCCCGCTTTAAACTGCAAAGGCAACACACCCATTCCAACTAAGTTGGTTCTGTGGATTCGTTCAAAGCCTTCGGCAACAATCACTTCAACACCCGCCAAGCGCACCCCTTTGGCTGCCCAGTCACGTGATGAACCTTGTCCATAATCGGCACCCGCCACGACAATCAAAGGCTGTTTACGGTTCATGTAGGTTTCTATCGCTTCCCACATTCGCGTAACTTGACCTTCTGGTTCAACTCTTGCTAGTGAACCTTGCACAACTTCTCCAGCGTCCTTAACCATTTCGTTATACAGCTTAGGGTTGGCGAATGTTGCTCGTTGCGCGGTTAAGTGATCGCCTCGATGGGTCGCGTAAGAGTTAAAGTCCTCTTCCGGCACTTCCATTTTGGTGAGATATTCCCCCGCAGCGCTCGAAGCGAGAATCGCATTTGAAGGGGATAAGTGATCTGTAGTGATATTGTCACCCAGAATCGCTAAAGGTCTCATACCAGATAGGCTTCGTTCTCCCGCAAGAGCACCTTCCCAATAAGGTGGCCTGCGAATATAGGTACTTTGAGGTCGCCAGTCATAAAGCGGTTCAGTAGTCACCTGCTCCTCGTCTGGCTGGAACATTTTTACGTAGATTTGTTGGAATTGCTGAGGCTTAACATGCTCACCGACAACAGCATCGATCTCGGCATCACTCGGCCATAAATCGCTTAAGTAGATTGGCTTACCATGGTTGTCAGTGCCTAAGCTGTCTTTCTCGATATCAAAGCGAATCGTACCCGCCAAGGCATAAGCAACCACTAATGGCGGTGAGGCTAAAAACGCTTGTTTTGCATAGGGATGGATTCGACCATCGAAATTTCGATTCCCTGACAACACAGCGGTTGAGTACAGGTCGCGGTCGATGATCTCTTGTTGGATAGCAGGATCTAGGGCTCCGCTCATACCATTACAGGTAGTACACGCATAACCGACGATACCAAATCCTAATTGTTCCAGCTCAGGAAGCAAACCCGCCGACTCGAGATAGAGCTTGGCAACTTTAGAACCTGGAGCAAATGACGTTTTCACCCACGGTTTACGAACTAATCCAAGCTGATTGGCTTTCTTAGCCACCAATGCTGCGGCGACCACATTTCTTGGATTACTGGTGTTAGTACAAGAGGTAATCGCTGCGATGATTACGGCACCATCAGGCATCTGTTCATCGCTGTACTGCTTAGCATGCTGCTCTTTCCAAGATGTTTGACTGATACCTTGTTCAGCCAGCTCTCTGGTTGGCAAACGGCGATGAGGGTTAGACGGCCCTGCAAGATTGCGCTCAACCTTCGATAAATCAAACTCAAGTACACGCTCATATTGGGCAGAATCGAGATCGTCAGCCCATAGCCCAGTTTGCTTGGCGTAGCGTTCAACTAGTTCAACCTGCTCAGGCTCTCGACCAGTGAGTTTCAGGTATTGAATAGTCTGCTCATCGATATAGAACATACCCGCTGTCGCACCATACTCTGGCGTCATGTTGGAGATGGTTGCGCGGTCACCAATGGTCAGTGCACGAGCCCCCTCACCGAAGAATTCCAAATAGCTTGAGACCACTCTCTCATTGCGAAGGAACTCAGTAATCGCAAGCACAATATCCGTTGCAGTTATCCCTTCTTGTCTCTGACCCGTCAGTTTAACGCCGACAATATCAGGCAATCGCATCATCGACGGACGACCGAGCATCACTGTCTCAGCTTCCAAGCCGCCCACACCAATCGCAATAACGCCCAGAGCATCAACGTGCGGTGTATGGCTATCGGTACCAACACAAGTATCAGGAAACGCGATGCCTTCTTTAGATTGAATAACTGGAGACATTTTCTCCAAGTTAATCTGGTGCATGATCCCGTTACCCGCTGGGATCACACTCACGTTTTTAAACGCGGTTTTACACCATTCAATAAAATGAAAACGGTCTTCGTTTCTGCGCTCTTCAATCGCGCGGTTTTTATCAAATGCTTCGTTATCAAACCCGGCATGTTCCACTGCCAAAGAGTGATCAACAATCAGTTGAGTTTCGACCACTGGGTTCACCTTGGCAGGGTCTCCGCCTTGGTCGGCAATCGCGTCTCTTAATCCAGCCAAATCTACTAGGGCTGTTTGACCTAGAATGTCATGACACACCACTCGCGCAGGATACCAAGGAAAATCTAAGTCACTCTTGCGTTCAATGATCTGCTTTAAGCTGTCTTCAAGGGTTTCAGGATCACAGCGTCTTACTAATTGCTCTGCCAACACTCGCGACGTATAAGGCAAGGTTTTATAAGCGCCCGGGGAGATTGCTTCTACCGCTTCGCAAGCGTCGAAATATTCTAAACCCGTTCCCGGTAAAACCTTTCGATACTTGTTTTCATCAAGCTCTTGGTTTCTTTCAAGTTTTACATCAGACATACATCCACCATTATCTGTTAAATTCTATTCGTTGTTTCTTGAGGCCTTGTCGTATGAAGACGGAAGTCACCTCAAGATATAAGTCGGCTCGTTATAGAGGGCTAACGTAGATGAATAGGTAGCCAGTCTTGATGCTCTGGCCCGGTGTAGTCTGCACTTGGACGAATGATGCGATTGTTTTCTCTTTGTTCGAACACGTGTGCTGTCCAACCCGTAAGGCGGCTCATCACGAAGATTGGCGTAAACAGTTTGGTTGGGATGTCCATGAAGTGATAAGCCGACGCATGGAAGAAGTCAGCATTACAGAACAGTCCTTTCTCGCGCTTCATAACCGCTTCAACACGCTCTGAAACGGCATAAAGCTGTTTATCACCCACCTCTTGAGCTAGCTCTTTTGACCAATGCTTGATTAAGGCGTTTCGTGGATCGCTCTCACGATAAATGGCATGACCGAAGCCCATGATTTTGTCTTTGTTAGCAAGCATCTGCATGATGTTAGTTTCTGCTTCATCAGCCGTTTGCCAATCTTGGATCATTTCCATCGCCGCTTCATTCGCACCGCCATGTAAAGGACCTCTCAACGTACCAATCGCTGCGGTGACGCACGAATGGATATCAGACAACGTTGATGCACAAACACGAGCGGCAAAAGTCGAAGCATTAAACTCATGTTCCGCATACAGGGTTAGCGAGCAGTGCATCACCTTCTTATGAAGTTCACTAGGTGTTTTATCCGTTAGCATTTTCAAGAAGTAGCCACCCAGACAGGCTTCACTTTGATCTTCAGTATCAATTCGCACGCCATCATGGCTAAAGCGGTACCAATAACAAATAATGGCAGGGAAAAGCGCGAGCATTCGTTCAGTCGCGGGCAGTTGCTCAGAAAAATCAGTCTCTTGCTCTAGATTACCTAGCATTGAACAACCAGTTCTCATCACATCCATTGGATGAGCGTCTGCAGGGATCAGTTCTAAGGCCGCTTTCAAAGGTTGAGGCAAGCCGCGCAGACCAACTAACAAGGCTTTGTAGTCATCGAGCTCTTTTTCAGTGGGTAAGTGACCTCTTAGTAGCAGATGCGCCACTTCTTCGAACTGAGCATGATTAGCAAGGTCGGTTATGTCATAGCCACGGTAGGTTAAACCCGTTCCTGACTGGCCTACGGTACATAGCGCAGTGGTTCCCGCACTTTGGCCACGTAGACCAGCACCACCTATTGCAGGTGCGCTTACTGGTGTACTTGCTGTTTTTGCGCTTTGTTGTTGGTTTTCTGTTGAAGCCTTATCGACAGCTGCTTTATCACTCAAAGATACAGACATGGTGAACTCCTTTTCTGTGTTAGTCGCCTGCACTCTTTGGTGCTGCCTGTTTATGTATCCGATGATCTTTATCATCGGTACTGGATATGGCGACTAACCATTTCACGTTATTGGATTAAGTTAATTTTTGATTAATTGAAACCGGTTTACCCTTCGCTTGAAAACAACTGATCAAGCTTGTTCTCGTAGTCGTGGTAATTCAGGTGTTCGTAAAGCTCTTTACGGGTTTGCATTGAATCCAACAAAGCTTCTTGATTACCTTCAACTAACAAGTGTTTGTAAACATTCTCCGCCGCTTTGTTCATCGCACGGAACGCACTCAATGGATAAAGCACCATGTCGACACTTGATTGGGCTAACTCGTTACAGCTGTAGAGTGGTGTTTGGCCAAATTCAGTGATGTTCGCAAGAATAGGCACGTGCTTGCCCGTTGCTGATTTCAGCGCTGCCGAGAACTTCACGTATTGATCGAGTTGATTCATCGCCTCAGGGAAGATCATGTCTGCGCCCGCTTCAACACAAGCTATCGCTCGTTCAATCGCACTGTCTATTCCTTCAACCGCCAATGCATCCGTACGAGCCATAATCACAAAGCTTTCGTCGGTTCTAGCATCAGTTGCAGCCTTAACTCTATCGACCATCTCTTGCTGACTTACAATCGCTTTATTTGGTCGATGACCACAGCGTTTCTGAGCGACTTGGTCTTCCATGTGGATTGCTGCTGCGCCTGCCTTCTCCATAGCGCGAATCGTACGTACAATATTGAATGCGCCACCAAATCCCGTATCGATATCCACCAGCAATGGCAGATCACACGCGTTGGTAATACGTTCAACATCTACCAACACATCGTTCAATGTGGTGATGCCTAAATCAGGCAACCCATAAGACGCATTGGCGATGCCTCCGCCAGACAAATAGATCGCCTGATGCCCCAAGTTCTTTGCCATCATCGCGCAGTACGGATTGACCGTGCCGACGATCTGCAATGGGTCGTTGTCTTGCACAGCTTGTCGGAACTTAGCTCCTGCTGATAACTTCATAATGACGCTCCCTGTTAATTGTTTATTTCTAGCTAACCTTTAAGACTTACGGCTTTTGGTTATCGCCAGCTCTGACCCGCTGACAGATACCAGTCGCCAGTTAATCAAGATCTTTGGATTGGATTTGTTGTTCTATAAGCAGTCGACTTCCCGATATGTGTCTTCGCATAAGCATTTCTGCTAGCTCTTCATCACGGTTACGGATCGCTTGTAGAATGTATTTGTGTTCATCTAGCGCCTCTTTTGGACGAGACTGCGCCCTAGGTGATTGATAGCGATACATGCGTAATAAGTGATAAAGCTCGTCACACAACAACGAAATGAGTTTGCTGTTGCGACTCGCTTTGATAATGCGGTAATGGAAATCAAAATCCCCATGTTGATGAAAGTAAGAAGAACCTTCTACTTCATCGATATGCTTTGAATGTGTCGACAATAACCCTTCAAGCCCGACAAGCTCTTCTTGTGTGATATGTCTCGCTGCGAGTCGAGCAGCCATGCCTTCCAAAGCCTCTCGCACCGCGTAAAGCTCTAGCAGTTTTTCTGCCGAAAAAGTAATCACTCGCGCGCCAACATGTGGAATGCGTTCTATTAGGCCAAGCCCTTCAACTCGCATTATCGCTTCACGTAATGGGCCTCGGCTTACTTCGAAGCGTTTAGCCAATTCAGGTTCCGAAATCTTACTGCCCGGTAGTAATTCACCGCTAACAATCGCCTCAACGAGATACTCAGTGAGATTTTCTGATTTAGTGTTCTCTTTATCGCTAACACGTGTTTTCGTGTTTGCATTTAAGCTGAGATCTTTTATCGCAGTATTCATATTCACGCTGCTCACTTCTATTTGCTGAACCTTAATTGTCAACAATTCCATAACATGAACATAAAATACACGATTAAATTGTCGACAATCAAGATAATTGTCGACAATTTAGACTAAGGTAGTATTTTTTATAGACGATAAAAACTCATCCAAAAGGACACTGAAAACAAATCAAGCATTTGTTATATATAGATTTAAACGGAGAAAGAACCACTAAATTCTTATCTACTCTAAAATTACTTAGAATCGATGTGTCGACAACTTATAGCCGAACTTGTCAAACGCAGATCCCTTAGTATCTATCCACCAGCTCACCGATAAACAGATATAAAAAAGGCGCACTCATGTGCGCCTTTCATTCATAGACCCCGTTCTAACAAGCCACCTTTACTCAAGCAATCTGACGAGTAACATCTAGGTATTTGCTGATATCAACGAAATCAATTTGTTCCGGCTTCAGATACTCTTCTGCATAACGCAGGTGAGTGCCGCTGGTTAAGAACAATCTAAACAGTTCGATATCGAGATGCTCGTCCAATGCCATTTTATACATGATGTCGACAGCAACACTGATTGGCTTAGCCTTCTTATAAGGCCTATCTGCAGCGGTTAATGCCTCAAAAATATCAGAGATCACCAGAATACGTTCTGGGATTGAGAGGTCATCACCAGTCAGCTTCCTTGGATACCCTGTACCTTTAAGTGTTTCATGGTGAGTTGAAGCGTAGCGAGGAACACGACTTAGCTCTTTCGGGAATGGCAGGTTCTCAAGCATCTTAATCGTGCCAAGCATGTGCTCGTTTATCTTAAATCTATCTTCAGCAGTCAATGTACCGCGTGCAATACTCAGATTGTAGACTTCGCCTAGGTTGTATAAGTGCTCAGGCACATCCATTTTAATTTGATGTTTCGGGTCAAATTCTAACGGCCTATCTCTTTTCACTATGTGCTCTGGCTTATCACTCAAAAGTGGTTCTGTGGCTGGTAAACTTGAACTCGGCTCTCGATTCATTGCCTCTATCGGTGATAGACCAAGTTGATCATCAAAGTGACGCGTCCAGGTCGTCTCAGCTATCGAGCGAATACGAGTGACTTTGTCATCACTCATGAACTCACCACCAACGTTCGACGTAGCGATAAAGGCAAAGTCATCTTGTAGCTGCTGCTTCGTTGCCGTAAGTTCATCGGCTATCAGTTGCGTTGATAGCGTACCATCAAGTTGTTTTCTCAAAGCGGTGATTTCCGCATCACGCCAAAGTACTTCAAATCGAGTTCTCACCTCGTGGATTCGGTTGTAGTTCGCTTCTAACTTCGTACCTTTATCGACGATGTGTTCCGGTGTCGTGATCTTGCCACAATCATGAAGCCAAGCCGCAATTCTAAACTCACGGCGTTCGTCATCATTTTTAAACTCAAAGTCTTTGAAGTGCTCAGACTGCGATTGTTCCGCCGCGTCAGCCAGCATCAAGCCGAGTTCTGGTACACGATTACAATGCCCTGCCGTATAAGCGGACTTATCATCGATCGCTTGAGCGATGAGCTTGATAAACGACTCAACAAACGCCTCTTGCATCTGTTCATGTCGTTTAATCTCCATAGCCATATCTTTTACAGCAACAGATAATTCCCACACTTCTTTGATTCGAGTATCAAGAATTGTCACGTTGTCATAATCACGCAGCTTAACCTTATGAGTCTCTTCCTCTAATTGGCGAATTGGATGCACTATCGGCGCACCAAAAGCCCAAGCAATAGGCAACGTCAAACTCATCAGTAACACCGTTACACCAACAGAGGTTGCTAGACGTTTATTGACTGTACTGAAGACTTCAGATTCGGGAATCAATACCGCAAAATACTCAGAGTAGTGTTCGCCCGTGTCTATTTTCTTTAAATAGAGATGTTTGATCTCGCCATTCAACTCTACCCTTACCATACTGCCTTCAACCGTTGCTTCCTTAGTCAAATCATAAAGTTCAGTATAAGGAACCGTCGTATTCGTATTAAAGCCGGTATCATGCAGCCACTTTTTCGCTAAGGCATCAAGTTGTTCACCACTTAACTTGCTGATAGCTTGATCAATGATTGGGAGCAATTGTCTATGCTTGCTCTGCAGCACCAAGTGGAATTGGTTTGAGTAGTTCTGTTTTAGATCTTCTAGAGTCCCATTGACAACAAGGCCTGGCTGGAAAAACCTATCTAATGCAAACGAGAGTACGGGTTCTGCTTCTAAGAAAGCAAAGTTCTCTTCGCTTTCAATTGAATTAAATGCAGACTCTAGGTTTTCAAATTCAACTAAATCAATGTTCGGAAAATCCTCTCTCAACTTAGGAATAATTGACCACCCAGATAAAATGGCAACTTTTTTACCCTCAAGCTCGGCATAATTAGTGACAACCTTCGCGCCGACCCTTGTCACGATAGAAAATGGCAATTCATAAATTGGAGTCGTGTATAGGCCATCTATGCCATTATTTTTATAATTTTGAACCGATTGCAGGCCATCAATACTTCCTTCTTGAAACTTACTGACAAGCTCGCCCCAAGAGAAACCATTCACAAATTCAAACCTGATCCCTGTCATCTCACCAATCATTTTAAGAAGGTCTATCGCATAGCCGTTTGGTTTTCCCGCCACTGAAAAGTCCATCGGCCCCCAATCATTTTGATTAGACACTAACAGCGGAGGGGTATCGTTAACCAAGGCTTGCTGCTCAGACGATAGCATCAATGTTGATACATCAAACTCCGATTCCTGATTGTTAACCTTGAGGTTAGACGCAATAATATTACCCGATTTCGAATATAAGAAAGACTCAACCTTACTGTCTTCTGCTAAGCCAAGCGCCGTACTTGATAGTTTGCTAGCCAAAGAAGACAACACAATATCAATACCAATCACATGTTGAACTTCAGATTCTATTTTTGAATCAAACGCTAAAGAATAAGTTTGCCCGGTAATTTGTAAATGCTGGAAAAGATATGGCTGAGTTTTTTCGACCGACTGAACATTAGCAGAAACATACCAAGGCCTAGTAGTTGGAAGGTAGTTGCTCTGCTCCGTAGTTGAGCTTCTGAGGGAAAACTCTTGGTCAAAGTATTTCGTTGTCCGGACTCGCTCCTGCCCTATATTTTGAATCTCAACCACAACCCAACGGTCCGTTTGTTGTGCACCGATTTTTTCTCTAACGACAGGCGCAGATTCTAGATTAATAATTTGGAAGAAGTTTTCATTAGACGAGCCAATGTAAATACTATAAAATAGAGGGTTATCTTTAATTGCTTCTGAAAGAATAGTACGCGACTCTTCTTTCGATATTTTGTTACTTATAGAACGTTTCACTGAAGAAAGTAAACGCGCGGTATTGGCTGCGTCAGAATCAACCGCGCCGATATAGTTACTCAGCTCTTGGGACACCATCGTCAACTTTGATAGGGTATTCTCAGTCGCCATTTTTTTACTGAAGTAATATTGCAGTGAAACCGCAACAACAGCGGTAAGAAATGTCGCGAGTAAAAACATTCCTCCAACAGTAAATCGTAACGAAATTTTTTTTAATGCCATTATTTCATCCTTGAATAATCGCCAACTCCAAAGTTAACAGCCTAGCGCAATCAATACCGCTTAAGTTGCATATCAACTATAGTAACTCATTATTCCACATCTAAAATCTAACACCTCTATACACCTGACTCTTTTGCAGAAATAGTTATCGTAGTCACATCTAACAATATAGACCAACAACCAATGCACTCGAGTAGAAAACGCTAGTTAAATCCAACCTTTGTCAATGAATTCAATCATTCTGAGACAATAACTACGATTTTAGAATCCAGATATCATTCAACAGTAAATGGACAAAAACACGTTACCGTGAACTTTATGAACAATATTAATCCAATGTTCTTTATTCTCAATATCGCCGCATTACAGACATTTCATTAACACACCGTTAACTTTAGCTTCATCTGCTAAGCAATATCCTACTCATCTGTTTAGTAGCTGGAAATAAAACATAAGTTTCTCTCCATTGAAGAGATCCCCTACATAAGGAACGTGAACCATGTTCAAGGCACTGAAACCTACTCTTGCGGCTTCTATCATCGCAGCAACCTTTTCTTTCAACACTTTTGCTGCTGACGTAGAGAAAATCCACTTCCTAATCCCTGGCGGCGCTGGTGGCGGTTGGGATATGACAGCTCGTGGTACGGGTGATGTATTGGTCAAATCAGACATCGTAGAAAATGTCTCTTTCCAAAACTTGTCTGGTGGTGGTGGCGGTAAAGCTATTGCTCATCTAATCGAAACCGCTAAGCGTCAGGAAGATACACTGATGGTTAACTCGACTCCTATCGTTGTACGCTCGTTGACCGGGATTTTCCCTCAATCTTTCCGAGATCTAACGCCAGTTGCTGCAACCATTGCCGACTACGGTGCAATCGTGGCGTCTGCGGATTCTAAATACAACTCCTGGAAAGACGTGGTTAAAGAATTTGAAGCCAATCCCCGTAAAGTAAAAATTGCAGGCGGCTCAGCTCGTGGCAGTATGGACCACCTAGTAGTCGCTGCAGCGTTTAAAGGCGAAGGTTTCGACGCTAAGAAAGTGCGTTACATCGCCTATGATGCAGGTGGTAAAGCGATGGCTGCTCTACTATCTGGCGAAACACAGCTGCTTTCGACAGGCCTTGGTGAAGTGCTAGAGATGTCTAAATCGGGTCAAGTTAAAGTGCTTGCAGTCACGGCACCAAAACGACTTGATGCTGCACCAAACATCCCGACGCTCACGGAATATGGCAACGAAACCGTATTTGCTAACTGGCGTGGTTTCTTTGCAGCTCCAGGCACGAGCCAAGCAAAGATTGATGAATGGAATGTAGCGCTTGGCAAGATGTACAAGACCGACGAATGGCAGGTGGTTCGTGACCGTAATGGTTGGATTGACAACTACAAAGCTGACAAAGACTTCTACGCCTTCCTAGAAGATCAAGAAAAGCAAATGGGCGACCTCATGCGTGAGCTTGGTTTCTTGAAATAACCAAGACTAGAGAGGGTATCTTACCCATACCCTCTTCACTATTCTCTTGTTTCGCCGTACATGAGTTAACTTCAAACTCCTTTGTTTATCCGTATCGAATTACTAAAACTTGTCGAATCGTTGTAGACGCAAGTGGCTTGAACATTAAGCATTGTAATCCGCTTACCTTAGGTTAGTGATCCCAGACATTATTCATTAACTCGCTCATGTACGGTTTTTTACTTTTCTATACCACCCTAAACGGAGTTGGATATGTCGGACCTACCAACCAAATTTTTAAGTAAAGAATACTTGCTATGTCGCGATCGCGTCGGGGCAATGATTTTTTTACTCGTGTGCCTTTGCTACGGCTATCAAACCACACTCATTCCCCTTTTCCCTGGCGACGAGTACGAACCCTTTACGGCTCGCACATTACCAACATTACTAACCATTGCAGGTATTGGTTTATCGTTAGTATTGCTTGTCACCGGACAAGTAGACAAAGACAGCGGAGCTATTTCTGACTTTGATTGGAAACTACTGATTGGCTTTTTAGTATTGATGGCACTGTACGGTGTTGGTCTTACTTACCTTGGCTTTGTTCTGGCAACGAGCTTCTTCTTGCTTGCTGGCTTTTACTTATTGGGTGAACGCCGTAAAGCTGTTTTATTTGGCGCGTCGTTTCCTTTCGTTATCGCGTTCTTTCTTCTATTAACTCAAGGCTTAGATATCTACCTAGAGCCTGGTTTAATCTTCACTCTTTGGTAGGGATAACATTATGTTAGATGGAATTTTACAAGGGCTTTCGACCGCTGTGATGCCAATGAACATCATGATGGTCATCGTGGGTTGCTTCGTCGGTACCTTTATCGGGATGCTTCCGGGATTAGGACCAATTTCAGCCATTGCGTTGATGATCCCTATTACATACGGCTTAGACCCTTCTTCTGGCCTCATCTTAATGGCTGGTGTGTATTACGGCGCGGTTTTTGGTGGATCTACGTCATCAATCTTAATCAATGCTCCAGGTTGTTCTTCAACGGTCGTCACCGCGTTCGATGGCTACCCAATGGCGCAGAAAGGACAAGCGGGTAAAGCACTCGCACTCGCGGCTTACTCTTCTTTCACTGGTGGCACGCTCTCAGCCATTATGCTGTTGATTGCAGCGCCAGCACTCGCAAGCGTGTCATTGAGCTTTCAGTCTTCTGACTACTTCGCACTAATGCTACTAGGTTTATCAGCCGTAGCCGCATTTGCAGGCCCTGGTCAAGTGGTGAAGGCGTGGATGATGACTATCCTAGGCTTAATGCTTTCCACCGTTGGAATCGATAAAGGCGTTGGTGTTGAGCGATTTACTTTTGGCTTAACCGATCTAATGGATGGCTTTAGCTTTTTACTATTGGCAATGGCAACGTTTGCTCTAGGTGAGACTTTAATGGGTATTTTAAAACCAGAAAAAGACACTAGCGGCGAAGAAAGCCAGAAAATGGCCGATATTGGCAGTATGAAAGTGACCAAAGAAGAGTTTAAAGAAGTCGCGCCCGTTTCGATTCGCTCTTCGATCCTAGGTTTCTTTACTGGTGTTTTACCCGGTGCTGGCGCAACCATTGCCGCTTTCTTGAGTTACGGTATGGAGCGAAGCTTGGCACCGAAAGACAAACAGAAAGAATTTGGTAAAGGCAGTATCCGTGGTCTTGTTGCTCCTGAATCAGCAAACAACGCAGCTTCAAGTGGTTCATTCGTTCCGCTACTGACGCTTGGTATTCCCGGCTCTGGTACTACCGCAATCATGCTTGGTGCCCTAATCGCTTACGGTATTCAACCGGGACCTCGATTATTCGTTGAGCACCCAGATGTATTTTGGTCTGTAATTATCTCAATGTACTTTGGCAACATTGTACTGGTTATTTTGAATCTACCGCTTATCCCTTACATATCTAAACTGCTTGCTGTACCAAGAACGGTGCTATTACCAATGATACTGTTCTTCTCTATCACAGGTGTCTATTTGGTGTCGTTCAACACGATGGATGTGTTTGTGATGCTACTGGTAGCGATGGCTGCGATAGCATTAAGGCTAGCCAACTTCCCATTGGCACCATTACTGTTAGGCTTCATATTGGGCGGCTTGATGGAAGAGAACTTAAGACGAGCATTGATGATCAGCGATGGTGAGTTGAACTTCTTATGGGAACGCCCTATTACGATGACCTTCACTATTCTGGCGGTATTGGTGCTGTCTAGCCCGATTCTAGTGAAACTATTTAAGAGTTTTAGAGCGAAGCCAGTAGAAGTGTAAAGCTTTATCGAATCAACTAAACCTCAACGAAAGGAGCCATTGGCTCCTTTTTTCATTTAAAGCCTCAATTAAAACCAGCGGTTAAAGATGGTAGCAAACTCACAAACCTATCTTTACAACACACATGGCGCTGATATTCATAACAAATTCAAGTAAGGTAACCAGTTAGTTAACGTATTGGATTCTAAAACTATGGATTGGTTGATTCTATTCTTATCAGGGGTGGTTGGCGGTGTGCTTAACTCCATTGCGGGTGGCGGCAGCTTCATCACTTTCCCTGCTTTGTTATTTGCTGGCGTTCCACCAATAGCAGCCAACGCGACCAACACCTTTGCTTCATGCGCTGGTTACATCAGTGGTGCTTACGCACTGCGCCACGAAATTCAATCTGGTACCAAACAACTCAAGCTCGTTGTTGGGCTATGCGTAATTGGCGGCGGCATTGGTGCATTTTTACTACTACACACGCCAGAAGCGCTATTTACCCAATCCGTACCTTGGTTATTACTGTTCGCCGCTCTGCTTTTTACCTTTGGTGGCACTCTCAACAAATGGCTAAAGAAAGTAACCGCTAAACATAAGCACGCCACCAGCGCAGGGGCGTTCTTTTCCGCTGTATTGCTTTTGATCGTGTGTGTTTATGGTGGTTATTTTAATGCAGGCTTAGGCATTGTGACATTGAGCTACTTGGCGCTGGCTGGTTACACCAGCATCAACGTGATGAATGGCATCAAACTGCTCGTGTCCGCGTGTGCTTCCCTCGCAGCGATCGTATTTTTTATCGTCAATGGTTCGATTGATTGGTCGTCTGGCATGGCTGTATTATTGGGTACATTGGTTGGTGGTTATTATTCAGCAAAAATCTCTCGCCGCATCCCTCAACACTATGTTCGAACCACAGTGATCATCGCGAGCTTTTTGATCACCGCTTACTTTTTCTATGCTAATTAGACGTTCGGTTTAATAAGACTTGCAACTGAAAAGATAAAGCCAAAAGACTCCACCCTGCTCATACCGATTTGTCTATTTTATTACTTATAAAATAGACAAGCCAAAATGTGTGAGACGAGTCCTTCAATTAGCAAATTTGATAACAATTTAGACTGTTTTTTAGCCTTTATTTTTCCAAGGGTGGGATACTTCTCCTGTCGAAAGTGAGACTTCATTAGGAGGCGTTATGAACATTAAACTCGGTCATGTCATGTCATCAAGTCGACTCATTTGCTTTGTCGCTTTTCTTGCTGCCACATTCGCGTGGATCCTAAAAATGCCCGCTCTGTTTTCTGTGTCAGCGCTATTCTTACTTATCAGTGCAATCGTTTATGTCACCGATCTTTGGAAGAATCAAAGAAAGAACCGCGAAGCTTAGCCATTTACGGTTTAAATCGAACGAATTAAAAAAGGAGCTCATAGGCTCCTTTTGTGTTTTTCGCTTATCTAATTAGCCGTGCTAATCGCCGACGCCTTATTTAGCGACGGTTCTTTCTAGCGACGTCTTCTTGTTAACGACGGAAATTACGACCGTTACCGCCACGGCGCTCTTTAAATGCAGACGCAGCTTTAGCTTGAGAGGCATGGATAGACTCAACCGTTAGTTCCATCGGCTCACGAGGCTCTAGTCCATGGCGGAATGTACGTGAACGCGGAGGCATCTGGTACTCAATGTCCGATGCTTTAGGCATACGCTTGAAACGGTAAAGGTAGAAGTTTTCAACCTTTTCACGAGCCCATTCGGTTTTCTTCAGGTATTTAACTGCACTTGCCACTGTAGGCTTAGTGTTAAAGCAGTTCATACGCATGGCCGCATCTAAAATTTCCCAACCATAGTGATCCACTAATTCAGTGATCATGGTTTCAAGCTTTAAGCCGTGTAACGGGTTATTTTGTTGCAGTTCGATTCTTTCTTCTTCAGTCATAACATTACCTTTTTCAAGGCAACTAAAGGCCTTGAATTTACTCTAGAACACCGTCATCACTGACCATTTCTAGCTCAATCACTTGGGCATTACATCCATTGCCCTTATTTATGCCTTTATGATGGCATAAAGCATGTGCGTTATCCTATTTATCTTTTCATTTAATTTTAAAATGGTTATTTAACACCCTACCTTAGCTCGCTATACAGACTAAGTACATTCTGCAAACAAACCTTCACCCCAAACGTTATGAAACTGGTTCAACTTAACAAAACCTACGGTAACCGTATGCAAAAACCATATATTTAGTGATGAAATTAAAGTTTTTCAGTACGCAGTATTACATTTCAATAACACAGTGCTATGGTTTTATTGAATATCGAAACGGTAAAAAACCCGATTAAACAGTGGCATAATTATAATTAAAGGTTGGCTTGCCACATGTTTGACTACTCCCATTTCAGTAGAGCAGCGGCCCAAGACAAAGACATCGTCGCCATAGTCGATGATCTCTTCCAGCTAGCTCGTGAACACTACCCCATATTATCTCGGCTATCCGTGGTGCTGTGCAGTGAAAATAAAGCATCGAATTATTTTGTATCGGATTCACTGTGCCAAAACGCCAAGCATCATTACATCGAACAGGAGATCAAACCCAACTCTGCGTTGAGTCGTCTGGCTGAATCATTGGAAACAAGAATTGTTGATGACCTCTCTTTGATGAATCCGACTAAACAAATCTCTCATCTACTCGAGCTTGGTCACCAAAGTAGCTATACCACTCCAATCCACTACCAAGAGAGTAACCTTGGGTTCGTTTTCATCAACGCCTCATGCACTGACTTTTTTGCTAAGCAGACAATACAAAGCGACATCGCCTACCTCACCCAAGCGATTTCGAACCTGTTTGTGCAACTCTTCGAACGCCAGAGACATTTTCAGTCCTCATTAGCCATCGCCCTAAACATGGGGCACGCACGCGATCCTGAAACCAAAGAGCATCTGATTCGCATGGGAAAATACAGCGAACAGCTCGCACGTACGCTTTCGCACAGTAACAATGAGATCACCCACCAATTCGTTCACCGCATTCGCTTGTATGCCCCGTTTCACGACATAGGGAAGTACCGAATCCCAGACAAAGTGCTCTTCAGTACTGAGCGTTTTTCGGAAGAAGAAAGAAACATCATGAACAATCACACGATATATGGCGAAGAGATGATTGATGACGTGGTTGCCCTTTCCCACCACAGCTCAATGTGTAGCGAAGAAGTTCAGTTCATCCAGAATATTGTACGTCACCATCATGAACGGTTTGATGGCTCAGGGTTGCCAGATGCGCTCGTTGGAGAAGCGATTCCACTGGAGGCAAGAATTGTAACGCTAGCGGATGTGTTCGATGCTTTACTGAGTAAACGAGCTTACAAACACGCATGGTCAGCATCTAAGGTAATGGACTACATTGAAGCGCATACAGGGTTGATGTTTGATCCAGAGTGCGTCTCTGCGCTGAAGCAAAACCTTGATTACTTCATGTCGATACGAGAGCAATACAGTGATATGCAAAGTCCACAAGCTGCACTCGCTTAACGGGTTGTATTGAATTTGCTGTCTGTGACTCTCTTGCAGAACCAACAAAAAAGGATGCCAGTTGGCATCCTTTTGTTTTCTAGTTTACAGCTAATAAGAACAACAAGGTTCTTAACTGATTCTAACTAACGATTATACGTCGTAAGTTGTAGAAGCAGTATCGCCGCCTGTACCAGTCCAGTTTGTGTGGAAGAATTCACCACGTGGACGGTCAGTACGCTCGTAAGTGTGAGCACCGAAGTAGTCACGTTGAGCTTGAAGCAGGTTCGCTGGTAGACGTGCAGTTGTGTAACCGTCTAGGAAAGATAGCGCAGAAATCGTACATGGCATTGGGATACCAGACTCTAGAGATTTCGCTGCTACTTTACGCCATGCTACTAGGCTGCCTTGTAGGATGTTTTTGAAGTACTCGTCAGAACCTAGGAACGCGATGTCTGGGTTTGCTTCGTACGCATCACGGATGTTGCCTAGGAATGCAGAACGGATGATACAACCACCACGCCACATTAGTGCTACGTTACCGTAGTTTAGGTCCCAGCCGTTTTCGTTCGACGCTTCACGCATTAGCATGAAACCTTGAGCGTAAGAAATGATCTTAGAAGCCAGTAGAGCTTGACGTAGTGCATCAACCCACTCTTGCTTATCACCTTCAACTGGAGTGATTGTTTTCTCAAACAAAGCTTCAGCTTCAACACGTTGGTCTTTAAGAGCAGACAGGCAACGAGAGAATACAGACTCAGAGATTAGAGTTAGTGGGATACCTAGGTCTAGTGCGTTAATACCCGTCCACTTACCCGTACCTTTTTGGCCTGCAGTGTCTAGGATCTTCTCAACTAGCGCTTCACCGTCTTCATCTTTGTAGCCAAGGATGTCAGCAGTGATTTCAACTAGGTAGCTGTCTAGCTCAGTCTTGTTCCAGTCAGCGAATACTGCTTGCATCTCGTCAGCAGACATACCTAGGCCATCTTTCATGAACTGGTATGCTTCAGTGATAAGCTGCATGTCACCGTATTCGATGCCGTTGTGTACCATCTTAACGAAGTGACCAGCACCGTCGTTACCAACCCAGTCACAACAAGGCTCACCAGCGTCAGTTTTTGCAGAGATACCTTGGAAGATTGGCTTAACCGCTTCCCAAGCTTCAGCCGCGCCGCCTGGCATGATTGAGGGACCGAAACGAGCACCTTCTTCACCACCAGATACACCAGTACCGATGAAGTGGATGCCTTTCTCACGACAATGCACTACACGACGGTTAGTGTCTGGGTAGTTAGTGTTACCACCATCAATGATGATGTCGCCTTCGTCTAGAAGTGGGATTAGGTTTTCGATGAACGTGTCTACAACGTCACCAGCACGAACCATAAGCATCACTTTACGTGGCGCTTCTAGCTTCTCAACTAGCTCTTCTAGAGAGTAAGCACCAACAATGTTAGTACCTTTAGCTGGGCCTTCTAGGAACTCGTCTACTTTAGCAGCAGTACGGTTATGAGCCACAACTTTGAAGCCGTGGTCGTTCATGTTTAGGATAAGGTTCTGACCCATTACTGCTAGGCCAATTACACCGATATCACCTTTCATTATTTTATCTCCTTGCGGCTATTCGCACTTATGCGATAGCACTTGCTGCATTTGAATCTAGGAACCACTCTGTTTCGCCAGTTTTAGACTGGATTTTCGCTGCCGGGTAAGGCAGTTCTGAAGCAGGAGTTGTATGAATTTCTTTAACGATCTCAACTTTACCTGCACCCAGTACTAGGTAGCTGATTCGTTTTGCTGCTTCTAAAACTTTCGCTGTTTTAGAAACACGGATTTGACCAGACTCAGGGTGAAAAGCTAATACAGATAGGTTCTCATCTTGGTAGTTGGTTGCACCTGGGAATAGTGAAGCTGTGTGGCCGTCTGCGCCAACACCAAGCAGAATCCAATCGAATACAGGCGTGCCGTTTTCTGTTGGGATTACGTCTGCCATCTCTTTTGCGAAACGCTCTGCTTCTGCTTTTGGTTCATCTTCACCACGGATGCGGTGGATGTTTTCAGCAGGAAGGTTTACTTGAGTAAACTCTTTTAGTTTTGAAAATAAGAGCGCGTTTGCTTCACCGAAATTGCTTTCAGCGTCGTCTGGTACAACGCAACGTTCGTCGCCCCACCAGAAGTGAAGGTTATTCCATTGAATACCTTCCGCGTATGGCGCCTGTGCTAAAAGTTTGAAAAGCATTTTTGGCGTGCTGCCACCAGACAGTGAAATGTGAACAGGTTTGCCCTGCTCGCTGTATGCTTTCATTTCATTTGCTAGGTTTTCAACAACCAGTTCAGGCGTTGCAAAGATCTTGTGATTGATCATAGTTCGCAGTAATCCGTGTCTGTTAAGTTTTTGCATGGGAAACGCCATGCGCGGCCATCACGTTGCAGAAGTTCATCTGCTTCCTGTGGGCCCCAAGTACCACAAGCATAGCCAAACAGTGCTTGAGGATCTTGCTTGAAGTCTAAGATTGGTTGAACGTACTTCCAACATGCTTCTACCGCATCGGTACGTGCAAACAGAGTCGCATCACCGTTCAGTGCATCAAGAAGAAGACGCTCATAAGCCGTCAGCATCTGAGTTTCAGGCAAGTCAGAGTAAGAGAAGTTCATTTTCACTTCTTTTGCTTTGAAGCCTGCGCCTGGCTCTTTCAAACCAAAGCTCATCTGAATACCTTCATCCGGTTGGATGCGGATAATCAGCTTGTTCTCTGGTGCATCTTGACCAAATACTGGGTGTGGCGTGTTCTTAAAGTGAATCACGATTTCAGTCACACGTGTTGGTAAGCGTTTACCTGTACGTACGTAGAAAGGAACACCATTCCAACGCCAGTTATTGATGTGAGCTTTCAAGCCGATGTAAGTCTCGGTACGAGAATCATCCGCTACACCATGCTCTTCACGGTAACCTAGTAGGTGCTGACCACGAACATCTGATGCTGTGTACTGACCTAATACTAAGTCTTTACGCAGATCATCTTCTTCTAATGGTTTCAGACACTGAAGCACTTTAACCACTTCATCACGAATAGAATCAGCGTTAATTTGTGCAGGCGGCTCCATACCTACCATCGCTAGCACTTGCAGCAGGTGGTTTTGGAACATGTCGCGAACTGCGCCAGAACCGTCGTAGTATCCGCCACGCTCTTCAACGCCAAGGAACTCAGCACCTGTGATTTCAACGTATTCAATGAAGTTACGGTTCCACAGTGGTTCAAACATCGCGTTTGAGAAACGAAGCACTAGAAGGTTTTGAACCGTCTCTTTACCAAGGTAATGGTCGATACGGTAGATCTGGTGTTCTTGGAAGTGATGATGGATCTCTTCATCCAACGCTTGAGCTGATGCTAAGTCGTAACCAAATGGTTTTTCGATGATCAGACGACGCCAGCCGTTCGATTCATCGTTAAGGCCATGCGCAGCAAGGTTTGCTGGAATCACACCGTATAGGCTTGGCGGGGTTGCCAAGTAGAACAATGTGTTATGGTTTTCGAATTGGTAGTCTTGCTCAAGCTTGTCTAGACGTTGTGCTAAACGAGCATAGTCGTCTACATCTGAAGTATTGATCGCTTGGTAATGCAGATGTTCAATAAATGCATTCAGCGTCTCTGGTTCAGTTTTTTCCATTTCCTGAAGAGACTTCTTCAGCTTCTCACGGTAAGACTCATCGCTGTACTCAGTACGGCTCACTCCAAGAATCGCAAAGGATTCTGGTAGTTGATTGCTAGCATACAGGTGGTATAGAGCAGGAATTAACTTGCGGTAAGTTAGATCTCCCGACGCACCAAAAATAACGATGCTGCTGTTTTCAGGTATTACCATCATCTTTCCTATAAAAACAAGGTTTTTAGTATTCGCCAAAGGTATCAGCGACATACGAAAATAGATAATAGGTCTTAACTATTACATCAATAGTAAGCGCCTATTAAATTTGAGAATGCGTTTGGTAAACGAGGGTGAAAGCTATCACCTCTATTCGGGACAGTATTGTCTATGACTATTTGATTTACATCAACCACTGTGAAAGCAATCGATTAAATATTGACTCATTTCGAACAAATTCTAATCGATAGTTCCGTTCATTTAACCCACGGGTGAAGCAAATCGGCATTCTCAAACAGTGTAGTCAAGAAAGAACGGTATCTGGTCGGTGGAGTGAGCAATAGGAAAGGGAGAAAAAGGTAAAACCAGCTTATTCAACTGGCTTTATATTTATTTTGATGGTGTCGTGTTTATCTTTGCGCTTTGTTGTAGCAGCGCTCCGGGCGACCTACGGTACCGTAATTTAAGTCTGCGACTAACTCACCAGTGGTAATCAAAAATTCTAAATAGCGTCTGGCGGTGGTTCGGCTAGCACCAATTCGTTCTCCGGCTTCATCGGCGGTAATATTAACGGCATCAGCTTGCTGAAAAATGGCTCTGATCTTATCCAACGTTACGCCATCAATTCCTTTGGGCAAGGTTGATACTTTTCCTGAGTCCGCTTTGGCATTGGCTTGCAGCATCTTATCAACCAAACCTTGATTCAAATCCGACACACTTTCAAACTCTTGCTGTTGAGATTGATACTTTTTCAGTGCCGCTTCCAAACGAGGGAACATTACTGGTTTCAATAGATAATCGACCACCCCACCACGCATTGCTTGCTGCAGCGTATCGACATCCCGAGCAGCAGTAATCAAGATAACGTCGCAGCCTTGATTGCTCCCTCTTACGTGATTAAGAATATCGAGCCCACACCCGTCCGGCAGATACACATCCAATAACACCAAATTCGGTTTTAAGATGTCCAGTTGCATCAGCGCTTCAGACTGTGTAGTGGCAATGCCGACCACGTCAAAGCCACCCATCTGTTCTAAATAACGATGGTGTAGCTCTGCAATCGCAATATCATCTTCAATGACCATGACTCTCGTGATTGCGTTCATTTATGTTCTTCCTTTAACCATGTTTTTCCCGTCACGATGATCTTCACAAGATCGCTTCGTGCTTAATTATTATTGTTCTTCTTTTGGCAGATAAACCGTCATTCGCGTGCCAAAATCGTGGTTGTCGACCATTTCAAGCTGCCCTTGATATCGGTCTGCCAGCTGCTTTATCAGATACAAACCCACACCACGATTTTGCTTCGCTTTGCTCGATACGCCTTTTTCGGTGAGTGCTTTGGTCGCCAACTCTTTCGGCAAACCGCACCCTTTGTCTTCTACTTCTACGATAATTTCATTACCAAAATCACTGATTGAAACTTCAATAACCCGACGCGCTGGCGCAATTTGACCCTCTTGCTTAATCGCCGTCATGGTGGCGTCAAAGGCGTTATCAATCAGGTTGCCAAGAATTGTGACAACGTCATCCGCGTTTAACCAGCTAGGCAGAGCTTCAAGCCTTGATCCCTCTTCCACTTTAAGCTCTAACCCAATCTCTCGAGCTCGCTCTGTTTTGCCTAAAAGCATGCCTGCAATAAGAGGGTCTTTCACCGTCTCTCTTAAGAACTCAATTAAGCTCTGGTAATGAGCGGTTTCTTGACCAATCAATTGTTGAACAGAATCCAACTCGCCCATCTGAATCAAGCCACTAATAGTGTTAAGCTTGTTTTGATGCTCGTGGGTTTGTGAACGCAGTAGATCAGCATATTCTTTGGTTTGTGAGAGCTGGTCTGTTAAATCGTTGATTTCATCTCGTAATCGGAAACTCGATACCGCCCCGACCACCTCACCTGCCACTATAATCGGGCTTCGGTTAGCAATGATTCGCTTATTGTTTAAATACAACTCAACATCGTGGTCGGTGTCGCCGGTTGATAGCAGTTGTTCTAAATCACTGCCTGGCAATACATCAGAAAGGCGCTGTTGATTGAGTGCTTTATCCCTGTCTATCGATAAAATATCGCAGGCACTCTTATTAATTGAACGTAAAATGCCGTGCTTATCGATGCTCAGAATGCCCTCTTTCACGGTACTCATGGTTACATCTAGCTCAACATACAACCGGCCTATCTCTTCAGGCTCAAAGCCCAAAATAGCGCGTTGAAAACGGCGAGATACATAACTCGAAATCAAAGCGTTGACCGCAACCACCAGCAACGCCATCACAATCAAAAAGGCTAAGTAAGGTTCGATTCGATCTTGCAACGAATCCAATAAGTAACCAACTGACACCACACCAATAACGGTACCTTGGGTGTCTTTTACCGCGGATTTACCACGAACTGAAAAACCCAGCGATCCTTTGGCTGTCGACACATAAGACTCGCCCAATACCAATGCTTTTTGGTTATCGCCACCACGCATGGGTTTACCGAGCCTGTCATCATAAGGGTGAATCAGGCGGATACCTTTATCATCTCCAACAACGATAAACGCCGCGCCAATGAGCTGAGTAAGGTTACGAAATTTAACTTGGGTTTCTTCAGACAAAACGTAGGGAACGCCATTAGGGTCCAACGTTCCATTTTCTTGAATAATGCTGGTGACAAGCGGCGATTCAGATAGAAATTCAGCAACACCTAACGCTTTCAAACCCATCTCTTGTTCTTGAGATTGTTTGATGTAGTAAAAACCAGCAGCTGCAAGAATCAAAAGTTCAACGAGGCCAGTGACCGTCATGATAATCAGTAACCTTTTACGGAAACTGATACTGCTCCATTTCATATTCCACCGTCCCTAGTGTTAGACGATCAATGTTAACACCAAGTTAATCGCATGACCTTTCTAGGGGCGTGAATTTGTGACTGCTACTCAACTAAATAATTGAGCAGATTGTTAATTGATAATCCTTTACGTTGTTCATCTCGATTAATCGTTCATTTTTAGGACTGATTAGCTTAAAAACCAAAATAAACGAATAAATATTGAGCTAGATCACTAAGCTTTTAGGTGTTTTTTAGGTTGTTTAAAATAAATACAATTATAATGGTTGCATATGAAGAAGTTTATTGTTGCTAAGCCATAGGTCATGATTTTCAGACCGCGCTTTGAATCGAAACTTCGATTAACAAAATAGCAACAACCCTTCGCTCGCTGGACGTATCTATAACTAAAAGTTGCACGCTCGCCGTTACGAATGATGAACAAACGGATTAAGTATTCTCCCCTATTCATCCATCGCTATTTCAAACTCGGCTAGCCAGACAACGAAGAGGCGACTGATAAAAGCATCACCCAATAATAAAACATTGATGAGCAGGAAGTATCGATCAGTCAGTGGCAACGTCCAATAGAAACAGGATAACAAACATAACGTATAAACATTGTTGAAAAGGAAACAAGGCAATGAAACGCGATAACTTTGGAATTTGTCTTACTAAGACTATGCTGTTCAAACACTTACAATCGACTTTTACTCACGTAAGAGCCTATGAGAAAGATGGCACCTCCCCTCTCGATCTCAAGGTATTGTTAGCATTCCCGCAAATGTCAGGTAGAGATTTATTACAAACAATGCAAGGTTCAAGACAATTGGTATGGCGCGCCGATCACCATTGTCCTAGCTTTAAATAAGCCACTTCATTTTGTAAAAACACTTCTATACTGAACTTAAAGAGCATGCTTATGCGTGCTTTTTAAGTTTCATTTATCTTTGATATTCACGTCACTCAATCTTATTTACACTTGATTAACGAGTTATGAGAATTTCTATTCATATGAGACAATCTATTCAAGACAAATGACTATCGCCCTGTTAACATTAGAGTTAATACTCTAATTGGTATTTAATGCAGATGACCAAACCAAAATTCCGATACCTTGCGATCGCCAGTATGCTTCTCGGCACTATGGCTTCACCAGGCTATGCAGCTCCGCTCACTTTTTCTGAAGCGTGGCAAATTCTCCAAGAGAACAACAACTCTCTTGCGGCTCAACAAGCCAACGTTGAACGTTATCAACACCTTCAGAACTCAACAAGTAGCCTCAATCTTCCTTCTATTACCTTAGGGGCTAACTACACGCACCTTGATAGTGATGTGACGATTAATGGTGAACAGTTTTCAGATAGCTTGAGTGGAGTAAACCCTGCTATATCCGCGATTTTGCGCCCTCTAGTTGGTGGCGTTACCTCAACGATTACCGAACAAGACATCTTTAGCTCTTCCATTCGTGCTGTGTGGCCTATCTTCACTGGTGGTCGAATAACCGCTGCGCAAAATGCGGCTGAAGGTAAAAGCGAAGAAGCGCAAAGCCAACTGTTGATGGAGAAACAAGCTCGCTACGAAGACTTAAGTAAGTATTACTTCTCGGTGATCTTAGCGGAAGACGTGGTGAGAACGCGTCAAGCCGTTGAAGCAGGCTTAACTCAGCATCGTGATTTCGCCATCAAGCTTGAACAGCAAGGACAAATCGCCCGAGTAGAACGCCTACAAGCCGATGCTTCTTTAGATAAAGCGATTGTAGAGCGCACGAAAGCTCAGAACGATCTTAAAATTGCGCAATTGGCGTTGACCCAAATCCTTGGTCAAAATGAAAGTGTAGAACCCTCTGAACAACTGTTTATCAATAAGAACCTGCCTCATATGGACGTGTTCATTGACCAGACACTCATGACCTACCCCGGCCTTAAGATTCTTGATGCAAAAGAGAAACAAGCAAGCAGCTTAATTAAAGCCGAGAAAGGTAAATACTACCCAGAGGTTTACCTTTATGGTGATTACAGCCTGTATGAAGATGACTCTCTAGCCAGTGAAATGAAACCCGATTGGTTGGTTGGCATTGGTGTGAATGTGCCACTGCTTGATACCTCTGGCCGTTCCGACAAAGTCGCTGCGGCTCACAGTGCCGTATCACAGGTTCAATTCCTTAAGTCACAAGCTAAGCAAGACTTAACCGTGTTGGTACAAAAGACTTACCTTGAAGCAAACCAAGCGATTGAAGAGGTTCAAGGCCTAAACTCGAGCTTGTCTTTAGCTCAGGAAAACCTATTACTTCGTAAAAAAGCCTTCACACAAGGGTTATCTAACTCATTAGAAGTGGTTGATGCCGAGCTTTATCTTGCGAGCATTAAAACCCAGCAATCTGCTGCTCGCTTCAAATACCTAATCTCTCTCAACAAGCTGTTAGCGCTAACCAGCGAAATGAATGCTTACTCCAGTTACTTAACCTCCTCTGTTCCGTCTGATTTCGACTCAAAAACAGACACCGTTAGCCAGTCAAAAGGATAATTCATGAAACCTATTAAGCCCCTTCTTCTATCTTTAGTTGGTATCGGCGTTATTGGCTGGGTCGGATACAGTTTCTATCAAGCTTATCAACCTCAGCCGGTTAAGCTTCAAGGTCAAATCGATGTGCAGCAATACAGCATCTCATCGAAAGTACCTGGCAGAATTGATCAAATATTCGTGCGCAAAGGCGATTCGGTTGAAAAAGGCGAATTGATCTTCTCTCTACTAAGCCCTGAGATTGATGCGAAGCTAGAGCAAGCAAAAGCTGGTCAGAAAGCCGCTGGTGCATTAGCACAAGAAGCAGAGAATGGCGCGCGTACTCAACAGATCCAAGCGGCTAAAGACCAATGGTTGAAAGCCAAAGCAGCTGCCGATCTGATGGACAAAACCTACCAACGTGTAAACAACCTTTACAACGATGGTGTGGTTGCCGAGCAGAAGCGTGATGAAGCCAAAACACAGTGGCAAGCGGCGAAGTACACCGAAAGCGCTGCATTCCAAATGTATCAATTAGCGCAAGAAGGTGCGCGTGACGAAACCAAAGTGGCCGCCGCTCAAAAAGCGTTAATGGCAGCGGGTGCGGTAGCGGAAGTTGAAGCTTACGCAAAAGACACACAGATCCACAGCTGGTTTAATGGCGAAGTCTCTCAGGTTCTATTGAGCAGTGGAGAACTTGCACCACAAGGCTTCCCTGTTGTGACTGTTATCGACACCAAGGATGCTTGGGCTGTGCTCAATGTTCGTGAAGACATGCTTAAGCATTTCGAGAAAGGCAGCCAGTTTGAGGCATACCTACCGGCTCTGGATAAATCATTAACTTTCCAAGTAACTCACATCGCCGTAATGGGTGATTTCGCAACTTGGCGCTCAACAGACGCAGCACAAGGCTTCGATTTACGTACTTTTGAAGTAGAAGCACACCCTGTCGATACGAGCGAAACACTGCGTATGGGCATGAGCCTAGTGGTTGAGCTTTAGGTGACTTATGTCTGCTAACTCTCAATATACTGGATCGCAATCTAGAGGCTCGCAATCAACTGAGCATCATAGAGCGAAGAATACCTTGCTTCGGCAGTGGGCGATTGTCCGCAAAGACAAATGGTTGTTGTCTTGCCTAACTTGGATTCCTTTGCTGCTTGCTGCCAGTATCTGGCTGATTTTTTCACAAGGGATCGCTCGTGACTTACCGGTCGCAGTTGTCGACCTTGAGCACAGTCAAATCTCGCAACAGTTCACACGCCTTGTTGATGCGTCACCAACGCTGCAAGTCACTCAGAAATACAGCTCTGCGAGTGATGCGGCGAAAGCGATGATCGAACGTGATATCTATGGTTATGTTGTGATACCAAGGCACTTCGACCGAGACCTTCTGCTCGGCTTGAATCCGCAAGTGTCTGTATTCTATAACAGCCAATTTATCTTAATCGGTAAGCTGGTGAACTCTGCCTTGCTGCAGGCTCAAGGGACTTTTAACGCGCAACTTGAAGTCGTGAAACAGCTGTCACACGGTGATACCACGGTGCAATCCGCATTAGGCCAAGCAGTAACGGTACAAAGCCAGATCACGCCGCTGTTCAACAAGAACACCAGTTATGCACAGTTCTTGGTGTCTGCGGTTATTCCTGCACTGTGGCAGATCATGATTGTGGTGGGCACGATATTGGTTTTGACGGCGAACGTTAGAGCTCGTGGGCTTCACGCTTGGTTATCCAACGCCCCTATGAAGTCACTCGCATCAACATTAACGCCCTACCTTGTCTTGTTTTTGATGTTTGGTATCGCGTTTAGTTTTTGGTTCTATGTGCTCTTAGACTGGCCATTTAACGGCAGCTTTGTGGCATTGACTATTGCCCAACTGCTAACCGTGATCAGTTGTATCATTATGGGTTGTTTGTTTTTCTTCTTAACACTTGATCCAGCAAGGGCGATGAGTTTCGCTGGCGCATTTACGGCACCAAGCTTTGCGTTCATGGGTATTACCTTTCCAGTAACAGACATGAACACAGCTGCTCAAATTTGGAGAAGCTTATTGCCCGTGAGTCATTACATCGAAGTACAAACGGCGCAGTCTAGTTATGGTGTGAGCGCAGCACAGTCTTTGATCAGCCTCTCTTCTATGTTGTGGTACGCAGTTCCTGCTTTCGTGGTAATGTTGCTAATTAAGAAACACTTGGCGCAATCAACTCTAACTGCACAAGCAGATCCATCTACAAAAGCAGCTATATCTGCAAAAACAACGCCGTCAACACAGCCAGAAGCATCAGCACAACAAGGAGTAAAACGATGAGCTTTACTCAACTGCTCAAGCAAGAACTCTTAGCGGTATTGCGCAACCCTGTCGTGCTTCTTACGGTATTTGGTGGTGTGGTCTTCTATTCCTTCTTGTATCCATTGCCTTACGCGAACCAAGTTCCTCAACAACTGAAAGCTTCGGTTGTGAACTTGGATAAGAGTCAAAGCAGCTATCAATTAGAGCGTATGGTGGATGCCACCTCTCAGATCGAATTGGTCCGTCGAGACTCCACCATCGCCGATGCGAAACAAGCCGTGCTTAACCAAGAGATTGGCGGATTCCTTGTCATTCCAGAAGATTTCTATAAAGACTTGTTGCTCGGTAAGAGCCCGACACTTTCTTACGCTGGTGATGCTTCTTACTTTTTGGTCTACGGAACCATTGTTGAAGGGCTTGCCAAGGCCGGTGGTACGTTAGCTGCGCAAGTTAAGGTCAGCCATTTGTTAGTCGAAGGTGTGCCTTTAGAATCGGCAGCCAAAGGCTACAGTGCATTCAGCTTGAACCTGAAACCAACGTTTAATAGTCGCATGGGATACATCGATTACGTAGTTCCAGCCGTCTTTGTGTTGATCCTGCAACAAACCTTAGCCATGGCTTCTGGTTTAGTGGGTGCAACCCAAAATGCTCAATCGACATTTGGCTACTGGAGTAAGACCTCTCCAGCGAAATTGATGCTTGCCCGCTGTTGTACCTTAGTCGGCATTTATTACCTGTTGTCGATGTACTACTTCGGCGCTAGCTTTTCGATGTATGGGATAAACCAGCTCGCCTCAACAACACAGATCTTAACCTTACTTCTGCCATTCTTACTGGCCAGTTGTTTGATCGGGATTTTTATTGGTGAGTTAGTGCCACGAAGAGAGCTAGTCACGGTTGTAGTGTTAATCAGTTCAATGCCACTGATCTTCTCTTCAGGTTTTATCTGGCCAGTTGAAATGATGCCCGAATGGTTAGTTCTATTATCACAGCTGTTCCCAAGCACACCGGCTATCCAAGGTTTCTTAGCACTTGATCAGATGGGTGCATCTTGGCAAGAGGTGGCATCTCAATGGACATTACTCTGGGGACAAGTTTTGTTGTGGGGTTCGTTATTGGCACTTAAGCTCTACCACAAATCCAGCAAAAGCACGGTTGGCAATAGCAATAGTGATCGAGCCGTTTAGTTTTATGTGCTATCGGAAAGTAGTCATGCTTTCCGCTCATCAAAAAAGCTCTTATAAAGGGCTTTTTTAATATCCTAAGATCCGAATACACTTTCAGCCTTAGAATGTTTATACACCTCGAAAACATATCGAATACTCGAAATCCCCTACGCGCCCTCTATGTCCCTCCAGCCCATCACTCTGAATTCTCCTTCACCCGACTCTATAGCAGCTACTGCATATGCTTTTCTCAGCATAAAAAGCATCGACTTATTCCCAAATGATGACAAAACCCGAACAATTGTAAATTTATTGTAAAAATTTCTTTGTTGGCATTATTTTTATGTATAGGATTGCCAGTAGGGCTTGGTAGTCCGAATACCATAGTCTTATTGGTGCACATACCAAAAGGATATCCATATAAAGCAAGATCAGTACTTATATTTATTTCGTTTTTCGACCTAGCTACAGCCGTTTATGTTGCCGTCGAATGAAGTAGATATAGCGCTGAAATATACAAATCAAATAGAAAACAAACACAACAGCAACAAACATAATTTATTAAAAAGACAGGGAAAACCATGAAAAACATACGTGAATTATTTTTTGGGTTTATATTATTGTTTAGTTCCAGTGCATTTGCAGAAGAAGGATCATTTAACCAAGCTATCAGCAACTTAAGTCAAAGTGTTGATGGTTTTTTCAACGAATACACAGGTTGGTTCGTTGGGCTGATATTTAAAAGTGTACCGATTGGTGAAGCTAACTTCCCAGTGATTGTTGGCTGGCTGTTGCTCGCTGCGATCATCTTCACTGTTTATTTTGGCTTTGTTCAATTTAAACGTGTCGGCATGGCGATAGACATTATCAAAGGTAAGTATACCGATCCTAACTCTAAAGAGGACGGCGAGGTTTCTCACTTTCAAGCGTTAACAACGGCGCTTTCTGGTACTGTCGGGCTTGGTAACATTGCCGGTGTAGGTGCTGCACTTGCGATTGGTGGTCCTGGCGCGACATTCTGGATGATCTTGTGTGGCCTTCTGGGTATGGCTTCTAAGTTCTGTGAGTGTACTTTAGGTGTGAAATACCGAACTATCCTACCTTCAGGTGTTGTTTCGGGCGGTCCAATGTACTACCTAAGCCAAGGTCTGGGTGAAAGAGGTTTAGGCGGACTAGGTAAAGTGCTCGCTATTGGTTTCGCATTAATGTGTATTTTAGGCGCATTAGGCGGCGGTAACATGTTCCAAGCTAACCAAGCACACGCCATGTTAACTTACGCATTTGATGTACCAAGTGAATACGGTGTGATCACTGGCCTTGTACTTGCTTCTTTAGTTTTCTCTGTGATTGTTGGTGGTATGCCTTCTATCGCATCGGTAACGGAAAAAGTTGTTCCTTGGATGGCTGCTCTGTATATCGGTATGGCTCTGATTGTTATCGGTTCTAACCTTGATCAAGTCGGCCCTGCGTTCAGCGCAATCTTTACAGGTGCATTTACTGGTGAAGGTGTTGTTGGTGGATTTATTGGTGCGTTAATTCAAGGCTTGAAACGTGCAACGTTCTCGAACGAAGCAGGTGTAGGTTCAGCAGCTATCGCTCACTCAGCGGTTAAAACAAAAGAACCAATCACCGAAGGTCTAGTATCACTATTAGAACCGTTCGTTGATACGGTAATCATTTGTACAATGACCGCATTGGTTATCACTATTGCTGGCTTAAACGTAGGTCCATTCGATGGTTCTGGTTTAACGGGCGTAACGCTGACTGCTGCATCGTTTACTGAAACGGCAGAAGTATTCAAATACACACTCGCTCTCGCGGTAATTATGTTTGCGTTTTCTACCATGATCTCTTGGTCGTACTACGGTCTTAAGGCTTGGACTTACCTATTTGGTGAAGGTAAAACAACGGAACTGATTTTCAAAGTGATGTTCTGTGTGTTTGTTGTTATTGGTGCCACGATTCAATTTGGTGCGGTAATCGACTTCTCTGATGCGGCTATCTTTGCGATGTCTATCTTCAACATTCTTGGTCTGTACTTCTTGATGCCAGTTGTGAAGAAAGAACTGCAATCGTTTGTTGCTCGTGTGAAATCAGGCGAAATCAAAACGTATGAGAAATAACGTTTAGTGGAATGAGGTTTTGCTCTAGTAGCTAACTGCATTCTAAGAAACGAAACTGTTCTAAAAATTTTTGTAAGACCCTTTGCTTGAGAAAGCGAGAACAGGACTGCAACTTATCCAAAATCCCTACCAGCTTGGCTTGTGGGGATTTTTTATGTCTGAACGATTAGGCGAATAACTACCTTCAATGCCCTGCTCACTCTTTTCACCCTTTTCACTCTGTTCAACATCGACACGACGAACCAACTCTTCTACTTTGATCATCTCTTTTTGCGCTAATGGCGAGCGACAATCATCGAAACAATAAGCTATGGTGCAGTTCTCACAAAGATACTCTGGCATCACTCCATCCCTTTTCGTCAAAGCAGCCAAATGCGAGCTAGCAATCGACTGCGTGTTCATCCTGAACAACACTATTATGCAGCGACTCTGAGCTGAAAATATGTATGCAAAGTCATTTAATAGACAACAAGTAACATATCATTGTGGATATACGTAACTATTCACAAATATCTAAGCAAACAATGAAAACACGCAAATAATCAATAATGAGAAAGCACCGGATCTATGCTCTCGACAAACGCAAAACGCCCACATCACGTGTGTGATGTGGGCGTTTCAATATTTAATGCAAAACTAACGTTAGGTTGGTAAAGCCTTCGGCTTATAAACCCATCTCTTCAGTGAGCGTTTTGATCTGCTTGAGATCCATGGTGTGGACTTCAATCATTTGTCTGATATCGCTCAGTCGAGAGTTAGCGTTATCTTGCTTCTCACACGCGTCAGATTTCGCATCCCATGATGTGCCATCTAAGTAAACATCACACGCTTTCTTAAGAGAACCAAGATTCTGCTCGAGTTGATCTCTTTCTTTCTCAAGTTTTTCAAGTTCTTGAGAAATCTGTAATTCTTTTCGGAAAACTTCACGCGCACGCTCAAACAAAGTCGATTGCATGTCAGCCTGACGATTAAGTTTCTGGTTGTCTTGCTGAGTTTGCTCTAACGTTTGCTTCTGTTCATTTAGCTGTTGCTCTAACGAGTAGTTCGCCTTCTCTAAAACCGAAGACTGCTTCGCTAATTCCTGGAGCTCTTTTTGATGCTCTTCCGTTTGTTTCACTAGAGCGGCTTCTACTTTCGCATCGATTTCGGTATCAACTTTTGCCACTTTAGTTTCAACGGATGTCATCAACTGTGCTCTGCTGTCATGCAGTTCTTGATAACGAGTTTCGAGTACCTGATAAGTGGACTCCCACTTAGAAGCCGTAACTGTAGAACCAATTAAGCCACCCAGTGCTAAACCTATAACCGCAGCAATGCCGATATAGAGCTGACTGCGCTTATCGCGTTCTTCTATAACAACCACTTCATCTTGTTCGCTTTGTCCAGATTGCTGGTTCACTAGCGGGTACTCCCAAAAATTTATTTAACGTTACGCGGTCACTGACACGAATGCCAATACTGATTGTGAAGGCTCAGTTAAACCTATCGCTCAAGCCAGAAGCACTTAAGCTTTACTAACACATTCATCCCACCTGTTTACAGGCAGGCTTAACGAGTTAACTCCGAAATCATCAAGCTGGCAGTATACAAAAGGAAACTGCTAACGATAACTATCACTACCCATTTTTGCAGTTTTTCGTTTGTCCGGTAACGAAATAGTACAAATGCCAAAGCCAATAAAAAAACAATCGCTATTAGTCGAGTCATAACTCCTCCTTGTTTCTCTATTTTATACCATTTAAATAAGCAAGTTACGTCAGAGACTCGTTGTTTGATCATTTAGTTGAACAACATTTGTGCAAACAGATATTTTGTAGCTGACATCACATTTTATATGATCTAGGATACGCCTACAGATTACCTAATTATTTAGGTAATTGTTCCGATGAAGACTGCAGGAGAGTGGTTTTTAACTAAACATTAACATTTAGTTAGATTGACCCGCCGAAGAAGTAAATCTTTCAGGTGCTTTATGCTGGAGAAATCCAGAAAAGTGAGGACTGTCGTTGGAGGAACCTCTGGAGAGAACCGTTAGATCGGTCGCCGAAGGAGCAAGCTTAGTGCCCGTTACTTATCTATAAGTGATTCGCTAAGTGAAACTCTCAGGCAAAAGGACAGAGGAGTGGAAAGCAACAGCCTTAATTAACAAAAGAATTCTATCTAGAAATCCGTATGTATTAAGTAGTGCTATCGATCCCTGTGATCTGCACTGCCTTCCCTCTTCTCCTTAAATTTTTAATTTATTAAGGGGAATCTATGAACCACCTACAAGCTACACTACAAACCATCAACCAATTCGTTTGGGGACCACCACTGCTTATTCTGCTAGTGGGTACAGGTATCTACTTTACTTTTCGCTTAGGCTTACTCCAGTTTAGACACCTCCCAACTGCACTGAAAATGGTATTCAGCAAAGACAAATCTGGTACGGGTGACGTATCGAGTTTCGCAGCTTTGTGTACTGCACTTTCAGCAACCATTGGTACAGGTAACATCGTTGGTGTAGCGACCGCAATCAAGATTGGTGGCCCTGGCGCCCTTTTCTGGATGTGGCTTGCCGCTGTATTTGGTATGGCGACCAAATACGCAGAATGTCTACTTGCCGTTAAATACCGCAGAACCGATAGCAATGGCGAAATGGTTGGCGGCCCAATGTACTACCTGCAATACGGTGTCGGCTCACGAATCTTGGCGGTAATGTTCGCTGTCTTCGCGCTCGGTGTTGCTTGCTTTGGTATCGGTACCTTCCCACAAGTCAACGCTATCTTAGACGCAACTCAAATCTCATTTGGCGCTTCTCGTGAGATGTCTGCTGTCGTTCTTACGACATTGGTTGCAGTAGTTACCCTTGGTGGTATCCAATCTATCGCTAAAGTAGCAGGGAAAGTTGTTCCTACTATGGCGGTTATGTACGTCGTTGCGTGTTTAAGCGTCCTGATTTCAAATGCAGACCAACTACTGAATGCCATTACTCTTGTTGTTACTTCTGCGTTTACCAACACAGCAGCTACCGGTGGTTTCTTTGGCGCGAGCATCATGCTTGCTATCCAATCAGGTATCGCTCGTGGTGTGTTCTCGAACGAATCTGGCCTAGGTAGCGCACCAATGGCTGCAGCAGCGGCTAAAACAGACTCATGTGTGAAACAAGGACTTGTCTCTATGACAGGTACCTTCTTCGACACCATCATCATCTGTACGATGACAGGTTTGGCGCTTATCTTAACGGGTGCTTGGCAGACGGATCTTTCAGGCGCTGCGATGACCACTCACGCATTCGCTGTTGGTCTGAATGCAGATACCCTTGGCCCTATGTTGGTTTCTGTTGGCTTAATCTTCTTTGCGTTTACAACAATTTTAGGTTGGAACTACTACGGTGAGCGCTGTGTTGTGTTCTTGCTGGGTACCAAAGCAGTATTGCCTTACAAGATCATCTTCATTGCGTTGGTGGCTTCTGGTGCATTCTTGAAGCTCGACATGATCTGGATAATAGCTGATATCGTGAACGGCCTAATGGCAATTCCGAACCTAATCGGGCTTATCTTGCTGCGCCACGTTGTTATCGAAGAAACCAAGCTATTCTTCAAACCGTTAACTTCTTCAAAAGATTGTGAAGCAGTTAAAGCGTAACCTGAATTGATTGAATACCAAGCCCGCACTTCAACTGCGGGCCTTTTTATTTTCATCACATAGCGAAACGTCTTCAATTATTATGCAGCACATATGCCCTTATAAATAACGAGAATATTAATTCGACTGCTATGCGATTTAATATAGCCAATAGAAGACTAATAAAACCAACACTTAATTAGACATTACTTATATTTAACAGATTGTGTGTTGGTGTCAGGCGTTTTGTCAAAAACATATTAAATTTCTTTTTGTTTCAACGACACAAAAAACCAGAAGAATAAAACATGTGACTTTAATTCATATATTAGTCAGTTTATAGTCATCTACATTGTAGAGAGAATTATAATAAAAATAAAACGTTGGCTATATGATCAGATTCGACCCGATTAAAAACCGTATTTATAACGATGAACGTTCTATTAAAGTAGGATACCGTGAAACTCGAGTTCTGGAGTTATTACATAAAAACTCACCCGATATTGTTAACAAACAAGATATTATTAGCTTCGCTTGGGGAAACGAGTTCATAGGGGATACGTCATTAGCGAAAAGTATAAGTTTACTGCGCCAAGGGTTCGTTAGATTAGGCATCAAAGAAACCCCAATCGTCACCGTTCCTAAGGTGGGCTATCGCCTTATCGATGAGTGCGTGGTGATCGACTCGCCCGTCAATAATGGAGCCACAACTCCCCTTGCTGCTGCGAGCAACCTAATACCTGTAGGCAATAATGGTATTGCTATCGGTGCAGCCGTTGCAGTCGAACCTAAGCCTAACCCTAAACAAAGTTCTTCGGCTTACTTCCCCACAGCTGAAAGTCGAAACAAGTTGTGCTACTTCACCACTGGCTGCTTACTGTTAGCATCAGCGCTATTGGCTTTTGCTAAGGTTAATGAGAGAAACCTCAGCGATATCAACCCCGTTAACCGGCTCAGAGAGCAATGGATAGGTCAAATACAAGTTTTCCAAGCCCCTGAAATGGCGATGACGCCAGAGCTAGAAAGCATTCTCTATCAGTATCAATGTGATTGTGTGGCGTACATTAGCGAAGAAGCGGAATATTCAGAGCTCTCTATTCTCAACAAAGCCACACGCCAGTCCGTCAACATCTTTTACACTCCAACCCAACTAGATCAAGCCAGTACCGAACTGGCGTTATTCCTAGAAAGAGGTCAATTATGATGCCAATCGTTGCGCTCATTTCTGCATTCGTTTTATTGGTTGGCATATGGAGTATCCCTTCGCCCCAACCAAAAGAAGAGCATCGCTACCAACATAGCGTGGTGGACCTGATAGTGAATGACAATGTATTACGTACCGACGGATTAACGAAAATAAGTAACAACAAGGTGCTGCACCTGATGTCCGTTCAAGACGACAACATGCCCGACCCACTTGTTCTGCGATTCAGAGGAACAGCCCGTCCTTCTCAATCACTTTTCTTTTCTATTTCTGGCACCATTGACTTAGTCTCTGTGCAAAAAATAAATAAAACAATGAATGACAGCCGATTGGCGCCTTACCTGTTAATCAACAATGACCCATTAACGGTAAAGATTGATATCTTAAGTTCGAATGATTTATTTGCCATCATTAAAACGTGTAATACAGGCCGAACGCAACTTCTGGCCAAACGATAATTAGAGATAGTTTAACCACTAGCAAAAAGTGCCCTATTATCAAGTAGCAAGCTTTTCCGATATTACACATAAAAAACGGATGGTTATTTTCATTATTTTATTAGTAATACAATTATTACAGTCTTCCTTACTTTAAGTGTTTGCATTTTAAAACCGATAGCAAAGCAAAATATTCAAGTTAGATTTTTACTCTTTGTCACTCACTACCTGCCCACCTTAAAACTACGAGTATTGTGAATGGTTATACCTGTTCTTCTAATTAACCATTCATACAAACGCCAAAAATAACGTCAAATAATTTTGACGTCTAAGCCCGAATAATGGGCCTTCATTTTTCTAAAAACGGTTTGAGCCCCATCAAACAATTTACGTTCAGTTGCATACTCTTTCACCGTAAAAACACTAATGACAATACAAGCCATTGAATTAACTGGGTAATTTAATTCAACCCTTTTCAGTATCTATCTATTTATCAACATGAAAAAGTGAACTTGTCTTGTTAACTGCACGGCACACAAAACATTATCAAAATAGAAAAATTACAAATGAGGGAATTGTTAATGATCACAGTAAACAGAAGTCTCTTAGCAACCGCAGTGTTGTCTGTTCTATCAACCGGTGTAAATGCGAAGATTTACCCAGACCAAATAGTGTTTGACCAACTTGGTGAAGATGTCTGTCGCTCTGGTTATCGTCCTATAGACCGTTATGAAGCAGAAGAGCAGAAGAGTACTTTGGTCGCTCGCATGGGCACTTGGCAGATCACCGGGTTAAAAGGAAACTGGGTAATCATGGGGCCGGGTTATCATGGCGAAATTAAGCAATCAAGCAGTGGGTCAACGTTCTGTTACCCAAACAACGACCAATCTGAAATCCCTAACTATTCCGCCAAATCGGTTCAGGAAGGCAGCGAAATCGATGTTCAGTATGAATTAGTGAACAACCGTAACGACTTTGTACGCCCATTAAGCTACTTAGCCCACAACCTAGGTTACGCTTGGGTTGGCGGTAATAACAGTCAGTACGTGGGCGAAGACATGACGATAAAGCGCTCTGGCAACAGTTGGGTGATACAGGGAAATAACAATGGTTCTTGTAGTGGCTATCGCTGTGATGAAAAAACCAAAATCACCGTCGACAATTTTGCCTATACCGTTAACGACGACAACTTTTGGCATGGTGATGTTGTCGAGTCAGATCGTGAATTAGTGAAGACGGTTTACGCGACGGCAAGAAACAACAGCAATATCGCGCAACAAGTGGTGGTCGACCTAAAAGTAGACGAATCAACAAACTGGTCGAAAACGAACAGCTATGGATTCTCACAAAGCGTTCAAACAGAGAACACCTTCAAGTGGCCTTTGGTTGGTGAAACTAGGCTCACAGTTAAGTTCGAGGCTAACCAAAGCTTCGCTGAAACAAATGGCAACTCCACTAGCGAACAAGTAACACTTCAAGCTCGTCCTATGGTTCCTGCGAATTCGGAGCTGCCGATTCGAGTTGAGTTGTATCGTTCAAGCATCTCTTACCCGTACCGATTCAACGCCGATATTAGCTACGATGTTGAATTCAACGGCTTCCTTCGTTGGGGTGGCAACGCGTGGCACTCTCATCCAGATAACCGCCCATACAAGGCTCATACCTTCACGATGGGTCGTGGCAGCAGTGAATCTGCCGACATTCGCTACCAATGGGATCACCGTTACATCCCAGGTGAAACAAAATGGTGGGATTGGGGCTGGGCGATTAAAGAAGCTGGCTTATCAAGCATGCAATACGCGACTGGCGGAAGCTTACGCCCCTTCCACTCTTACGTGTCTGGAGATTTCTACGCTGAATCTCAATTTGCAGGTACTATCGAAATTGGACAAGCAACACCAATTACTAACAATCTACGCAGCAAAAGAAGTACTGATTCCGTCAACGAATCTACTGAGCGCATTGGCGACATCGAAGTTACCACCAACTTTAACGCCGATGAGTTGAGTGACTTAGGTTTCGAAGGTGCTGAGATGAACATTAGCGTCGTTGAATAACTGCGCTGTTGAATAAGATCGGTACAAAGATCTACCAGTAATAAAGCACAAAGCCCACGACACATCGTGGGCTTTCATATATTCATGTTCAACTGAAAACGGTGAACTACACAGGCTCTTCCATCAGAAGCTTAACACCCAGCCCAACCAGCACCATGCCCGTCACGCCTTCCATCCACTTCATAAAACTCGCGTTTTTGAGCAAATTTTTAGCCGAGTTAAGAGCGCCAGCCAAACCACATTGCCATACCATCGCAATCATAAAGTGTACCGAAGCCATCAACATAGATTGCAATAAAGGCGAACCTTCAGGGTTTACAAATTGAGGTAAAAAGGCCAGATAGAAAACTGCTGTTTTTGGGTTAAGAACGTTAGACAGAAAGCCTTCACGCAAAGAACGCTTTGCACTGTAAGCCTGCTGAGCTTGTTCTCCGACCTTCAAACCGCCACCGTTTTTCATCAACGCTCGCAAACTGCTTAAGCCAAGCCAGATGAGGTAAACCGCACCTACCATCTTAACGGCTTGAAAGAGTTCAGCGGATTGGGCGAGGATTGCAGATATACCCACAGCAGAGAAAAACGCGTGTACATACAAGCCGCTACAAATACCAAAGCTCGTCATACAACCGTCAGCTAAGCCAGAGCGGCTAGTATTGCGAATCACCAAAGCCGTATCTAAGCCCGGCGTTAGCGTTAAAATAGTGATGGCAATTAGAAATGCCTCAAAGTTCAAAATATCCATATCATTGTCATTTTTGTTCAGCGATCTATCATCAATACCGTGTATCTGAACAATTCGCAAGCAACAATTGCCACCAGCTATACAACTCACTGATTTTGTGCACAATAGAACAGTTTGATTTGTTAAGAAATAGTAAATTCAAGGCATCGTACCGCCTCATGCTTTTCTCGCTATATCTTCGACTGCGAAGGTCGGCGTCATTAAAAAGCAAAGCCATAATCAAAGTACACGAGATGAACCTTAACGCTGACGCAGCCCTAAGGATCATTTAAAGAAACCAAATTAAGAGTAGTCAAATGAGCGCATTCAAAAAACTAGTCGAACACTCTCAAAAATGTTCACGCTTTCAACACCTAGCTTCTATTTGTGGTTGGGACCAAGCTTCAATGATGCCAGCAGGTGGTAACCAAGCTCGTAGTGAAGCGATGGCCGAGCTTTCTGTTCATATTCACGGCTTAATGACTCAACCACAGCTTGGCGATTGGATTGCAGACGCTGAAAATGAAGCGCTGAACACTGAGCAACAATCGTCACTTCGTGAAATAAAACGCCAGTGGCAACAAGCAAACCTACTTCCAGAAAAACTGGTTGAAGCGAAATCTCTATCGGGTTCAAAATGTGAACATGCGTGGCGTAGCCAACGCGGCAACAACGACTGGGTTGGATTCGAAAAGAACTGGCGTGAAGTGGTTGAGCTTTCTCGTGAAGAAGCGCAGATTCGCGCAGACGCAGCCAATCTAACGCCTTATGATGCGATGCTGGATATTTATGAACCGGGCACCAGCTCTACTTCACTTGACACCCTATTTGCAGACGTTAAAACTTGGCTTCCAGGTTTAATTGATGAAGTGATCGAAAAACAATCGAGCGAGCAATTTAACGCACCATCAGGTATCTATTCGACCGAGAAACAGAAAGCACTGGGTTTAGAAGTCATGAAGCTGCTTCAGTTCGATTTTGAACACGGCCGATTGGATGAAAGTGTTCACCCATTCTGTGGCGGCGTGCCTTCAGACGTGCGTATCACAACACGCTATGACGAAGCGGAATTCGTTCAAAGCTTAATGGGTATTGTGCATGAAACAGGCCACGCACGTTACGAACAAGGCTTACCAAAACACCTAGCAGGGCAACCAGCGGGGGAAGCTCGTTCTATGGGCATTCATGAATCTCAATCTTTATTCTTCGAGATGCAAGTCGGCCGCAGCGACCCGTTCATTGGACACTTAGCGAACTTGGCTGGTCAGCAATTCTCAGGCTCAGAATTTGAGAAAGAAAACTTCCAGAAGATCTACACGCGCGTGAAGAAAGACTTCATCCGTGTTGATGCCGATGAACTGACCTACCCTGCACACGTTATCCTGCGTTACGAGATTGAGCGTGACTTGATCAACGGCAAGATCAAACACACTGACGTGCCAGAGTTATGGAATACCAAGATGCAGTCTTACCTTGGTTTAAGCACTCAAGGCAACTTCACTAACGGCTGTATGCAAGACATCCACTGGACAGACGGCGCATTTGGTTACTTCCCATCGTACACATTAGGTGCGATGTACGCGGCGCAGTTCATGGCTTCAATGAAGAAAACGGTAGATATAAACTCTGTGATTGAAAGCGGTGACCTATCCCCTATCTTCACTTGGTTAGAATCAAACATTTGGAGCAAAGGCAGCCTGCTGACCACTGATGACTTGGTGAAAGGTGCAACGGGCGAAACCTTGAATGCGCAATACTTCAAAGACCATTTGAGAAGTCGTTATCTGTAGATAAAACGCCCAACTACATTGAAAGTTTCTACTTGCAGAGCTTGCTGTGTAAGTAGAACCAAGCTGAAAAAAGCATAGTACAAGTATTGTAAGTCAAAAGTCACAATTATGGCTGAAGGGTAGCTTTGGTTCTAACTAGAAAAGGGGCACTTCTGAGTTACGAAGTGCCATCTGTGAAGGTTCTGGACATTTACGAGTTGCGTTTTATCTAATTTAGTAAGTCATGAATTAACAGAAGTAGGGCAACTCGCTTAGTCGAGTGTCCAGTATCACTGGTGCAGATCAGTTATCATATTTTAAGTAAATCACTCTAGAAAGGAAGCGAAACCTATGAATTTTAGTTTTGAACAACTTCTCGCGTTCGTGACCGTTTATGAACAACTCTCGTTTAGCAAAGCCGCGGTCAAACTCAATAAGCACCGAACTACGATAGGGCAGGTGATTACCAACCTTGAAGACCAACTAGCGGTCAGTTTGTTTGAACGAGTGGGGCGTTCGGTAGAGCCAACTGAAGATGGTCACCTTCTTTATCACAATGCTAAATTAACCATCGAGCAAGCGCGTACTTTCGATAAATTGGCGCTAAGCCTCTCTTATGGTGGATTAGAAAGCGTCAACATCGCTTATTCTAGTGTGATTCCTCATCGCGCTTTGGTTGAAATCCGCCAGCAATTTCTTCGCGATTTTCCGCTAATGCGCGTGAACTTTTTTGTTAGGAATAAACAGGACATCAAAAGAGGCATAGATAGTGGCGAATACCATTTTGGTATCGTCAATGTGCATGACCGTCAGGCGATGTATAGCTTTGATGCTACTTTCCTTGGGCATTTCGAATTTCTCCCTTTTGTTCAAAAAGGTGGAGATCTATCTAGGTTGGAGAAAAGTGCAGTCTTGGTGGCTCTGAAAAACAGCAAACAATTTGTCTTACGATCTTTTATTGAAGAAGGTATGTCAGAGAAGATTATTTACAGCTCAGACAATGAAGCAATCGATCAACTTGCCCTAGTGATAAAGATGGTCGAAGCGGGGTTGGGTTGGGCGTTACTGCCTAAAACCTTTGCTAATACTGAGTTTGCCAATCATGCTATTGAGCCAGTTGAAGCCGATGAGATGCTAGAGGGCTTCAAGTTTGGCTTCGCGCTTTGGTGTCCACATTCCAAACAAATTGTTGATATTAAAAAGTCGTTAATCACCGTGATAAACAATTATCGCAAGCGATTTGAAGATGGTCTCCGTCGTTAACTCATAGACTCATCCAATTTTTTAACAAGGTTCAATTAGAGCCTTGTTTTCGTTTCAGTTAACTTTAAGTTCGAGTTTTGATGGATTACACCCTTTATATAGGAGTGTGAGGTATCAAGCTGACTATCTCTTCAGTCATGTCACTTTCCCTGTACCTTTAAATAATATAAAAGATATCATACAGTTTGTTGTGATTTTACCCCCAGCCCGTGAAGATAAAGTGACTAAATGGTTGATGTGATACATAGCAATTGTTCACAACTAAAGTTCATAAGGATGGATGACTTTTAGTAGGGAAAATGTTCGCATCCTAAACGATGTAGAGTATTCAATCTAAGTGATTTTGGGGCAGATCTGAGCTAGCAGGCACTTTGCAAGAAAAGCGCCACGAGTAAAGCTTCAGGCTTATGAAGCCTCTGGACATTTCCGTTTTAGCAAGATTGCCAATTAAGCAAAGCATGAATTAAAAGGATAGAAAAAGTCGCTTACGTGATTGTCAGGGATCATTAGACCACTACAACTTCAATTGTCAGTTATAACTAAAACGGCACCTAGCCTTTGAGCAAAAAAACCTATATAACTCATCCCCACCTTCATGCTCTCTTACTCGAAAGAAAAAAATACTCTTCCCTCCCTCCTCATACGCGAGAGCTAGCTCAGCATCATCTCTTATCAAACCTTCAGCTACTAAGTGAACTTCTAATGCATCGAGTGCTTTTTCTTCTAAGGCTTTATCGTGAATTGGTTTAAAACCTCCAAATGAAAGGGAAGAAAAAAAAGAGCAAAAACAAAAAAAACAATTCGCATAACTATTCCTTTTTTATTAGTTCAATACTAATTCCAGTTTAGTAAGAAATTAAGATTGTCGCAGCAGTGAAACTAAATAGATAGCTCTCGTTTCATGCAATTAAAGTCGGAGTTCATCATTCTTATTATGGTAAATGGGTAAATTAGCTACCAAAAACAACCCTCAGACCTCCTCAAACGCTCTCAGCGAGGATTTTGGGCTTGTTCAAGGCTATGCTCATACTACCTTGTATGTGTGTGACTCTTTCAGTGCGATTTACAGAGCAAAAACTAGCGAATTCGTTTGAGTCAAGAACTGTACTCTGCCCCCACTTTTCGTACTTTGTGAGTTAAGTCGCCCCGTTAGCAAGAATTTGGACAGCCGCAACTACCTTAAAATGCAGGTCACATTCTCCACTGGACGGACGGCGCATTCGGTTACTTCCCACCTTACACATTAGGTGCGATGTACGCGGCTCAGTTCATGGCTTCAATGAAGAAAACAGTGGATGTGAACTCAGTGATTGAAAGCGGTGACCTATCCCCTATCTTCAATTGGTTAGAATCGAACATTTGGAGCAAAGGCAGCCTGCTTACTACTGATGATTTGGTGAAACGCGCAACCGGTGAAACCTTGAATGCGCAATACTTCAAAGACCACCTAAGAAGCCGTTCATAGACAGGATCTTAAGA
>NZ_JBFRJM010000064.1:0-57003 GCF_041468865.1 Vibrio sp. 10N.286.52.C3
CACATTTCAGGACGGGACAGACAAATAAAAAAGGGCTGATGCTTTCACATCAACCCTTCCATTATTTGCTTTATAACTCTATGAATCGTACTCGATTATAGACCTGCAGCGGCAAATACTTGGTTAACAATCTCTTGAGCTTCTGCTTCGATTGCTTTTAGGTGCTCTTCACCTTTAAAGCTTTCACAGTAGATCTTGTAGATGTCTTCAGTGCCTGATGGACGAGCAGCGAACCAACCGTTCTCAGTTGTCACTTTAAGGCCACCAATCGCAGCGCCATTACCAGGAGCATGCGTTAAACGAGCAGTAATCGCATCGCCAGCAAGCGTTTCAGCAGAAACCATCTCTGGAGAGAGCTTTTTCAGCACGTCTTTTTGTGCGCCATTTGCTACCGCTTGAATACGGTTGTACTTAGATTCACCGTGTTTAGCAGCCAGCTCTTCGTAGTACTCTTGTGGGTTCTTACCTGTAACGGCTGTGATCTCAGCCGCAAGTAGGCAAAGAATTAGACCATCTTTATCTGTTGACCAAGGCGTACCGTCTTTACGTAAGAAAGATGCACCTGCACTCTCTTCACCACCGAAACCAAACTGACCGTTGTAAAGGCCATCAACGAACCATTTGAAACCAACTGGCACTTCACAAAGTTCACGACCTAAGTCTGCTACTACACGGTCGATCAATGCGCTTGATACCAAAGTTTTACCAACAGCAACCTCTTTACCCCAACCTTCACGGTTACGGTATAGGTAATCGATACAAACCGCTAGGAAGTGGTTTGGGTTCATTAGGCCTTTAGGCGTAACAATGCCGTGGCGATCGTAATCAGGGTCGTTACCAAACGCTAGTGCGTATTCATCTTTAAGTGCAAGCAAACCTGCCATTGCGTATGGAGAAGAACAGTCCATACGAACTACGCCATCTTTATCTAGAGACATGAATTGGAATGAAGGGTCAACCGCTTCACTTACCAGAGTAAGATCTAGATTGTACGCTTTACCAATTTGACGCCAGTAATCAATACCGCTGCCACCCAGTGGATCAACACCAATCTTGATGTTTGCTTTCTGGATCGCTTCCATATCCACGACGTTAACCAAATCAGCGACGTATGGCGCGACTAGGTCAACTTCTTTTACTAGCTCAGACTGTTTAGCCTGTGCGATAGGCGTACGCTTAACACCTTGCATTTGCTCAGCAATGATCACGTTCGCACGGTCTTCAATCGCTTGAGTCAGTTCAGCTTCAGCTGGGCCACCGTGTGTCGGGTTGTATTTAATACCGCCGTCTTGAGGTGGGTTATGTGAAGGCGTGATAACAATGCCGTCGGCTTTTTTGTCATTCACTAGGTTGTGCGTAAGAATCGCGTGCGAGATACCAGGTGTTGGAGTAAAGCCGTTGTTTTCTTGAATAATAACTTCAACACCGTTCGCTACAAGCACTTCGATAACCGTAGAGAACGCAGGCTCAGATAGAGCGTGAGTATCTTTACCTAAGAAAAGAGGGCCAGTTGTACCTTGCTCGGCACGAACTTCAGCAACCGCTTGTGCAATTGCTAGAATGTGGTTTTCGTTAAATGTTGATTTGTCTGCTGTACCGCGGTGACCTGAAGTACCGAAAAGTACTTTATGATCTGGGTTCGTAGCATCCGGTTGCTGTAAGAAATAGTTAGCAACTAAAGCCGGGATATTATGAAGATCTTCCTGCTGAGCTTTCTGCCCAGCACGAGGGTGCATAGCCATTTTTCGACATCCTTATATATAAAATTTTAAAACAAAAAAACCTCATAATATCTTCTTATCCATGGATATTATGAGGTTTAAATCAGATTTCGTTAAATTGAACCTGTTACTTTTTCTATCAATTCTGCTTGGAAATTCATGCGGCTCATAAGCTGCTCAACCATCTGTCTTTTTCGGCTTGTATTGTTATTAGTAATAACCCAAAAAGGACTTTGTGGAATAGCTTTAGGCTTAGTCGTGTTGCCGTTTGCTAGCAACGTCGCTTCGTTATCTGCAAAGTAAACGCGCTTACGGCCTTTTACTTGAGTTGCTTCTGAAAAGCTTAAAGGGTCGATTTTATGCAGTGTTGATAACACAAGCATGAAACGATCAATGGCTTTCTTTAGTGATGCAAACTCATCTGATATTAGTAGTGAGCGCATTTCTTTAACGCCATCGAACTTCTCTGGAGTAAAGCCTACCTCTTTGCTAACAACGATACCTTTTGGCTCAACGATCTCTTCGATCGGAGCCATGCCTTGGCTATCAACCTGTAACAAGCGGCGCAGAATATCTGAAGCGCTTTCGCCAATACGTTCTGTCTGACCCGCAATAAAACGGTATAGGTCCTCATCAACCTCAATTGTTTTCATTCGCTTTTCACAATCTCAATGTTTAAACTCTGGGGGATTATAGCGAGATCCGCGCGGATACTCTACGTCAAACCCACCATGAATAAGATAAAAATGTCAGTACAGCTCAACTATAAAATTGAAGGTGAGGGTCACACCATTGTTTTGATCCATGGATTATTCGGTAATCTGGACAACCTTGGCTTGCTCGCTAGGGATCTAAAAGCCGATCATCAGGTACTTAGTATCGATCTCCGCAACCACGGTCAATCCTTCCATAGTGACACTCATAACTATCAAGCGATGGCACAAGACGTGGCTCAACTGCTGCATGATCTTAAGTCAGAAGACGTCACTGTGATTGGTCACTCGATGGGTGGCAAAGTAGCGATGGCACTGACACAACATCTTGCGCTGCATAAATTGATTGTCTTGGATATGGCTCCGGTCGCGTACACTCAGAGTCGCCACGACAACGTATTCGCAGGCCTGCAAGCCGTGATAGAAGAAGAGCCGACTTCACGCTCAGATGCACTCAAGGTTCTCGCAAAACATATCGAGATCGATGGCGTTCGCCAGTTTTTAACCAAATCTTTGTTCAAAACAGAGCAAGGCATCATGGAATGGCGCTTCAATGTTGCTTCGTTATTGAGCAACTACCCACATATTATTGGTTGGGAACCGATCGAGAAAACCTCGGTCAAAACCTTGCTCATTAAAGGTGGGGATTCAGATTACCTCACCGCAGAACATCAAGCAGCCGTTCAGCAGCAATTTTCTAACGCAAAAGCGCATGTCATTGCCAACACAGGTCACTGGCTGCATGCTGAAAAACCAGCAGAAGTACTTAGAGCAATTAGAAAATTCATCGCTTAACTGCGCTTTTTCGTGCAGATAAATGAGAGCTGTGTAATTACTGCAGATTAACTTTATCTCACAACAGTGATATAGTGCGCCCAAGCAAAATTGGTATATAAGGTTCCCATGCTTTACGACTACATGAACATCATCGAATCTGTTGGTTTAGATCTCCTGTTTGCCGCGATTTTCTTTTTAATCGGTATGGCAATTAAGGACGTTCTCAAGCAGGGAAATGTTCCTCCATTTGGTCGTCGCATCGTATGGTTAGTACTTTTCCTTGGCTGTGCGGGTTTTATCGCCAAAGGGATAATCCAACTAAGCTGGGAAGGAACTGGGATCTAACGATTCTCTTCCGAACTTTATTACACCGACAACAGACAAAATGAAAGGTAATGATTCTATGGCAAGTGTAGGTCTCTTCTTTGGTAGCGATACAGGTAACACTGAAGCTGTTGCTAAGATGATTCAAAAGCAATTGAGCAAACAGCTCGTTCACGTTCAAGACATTGCAAAAAGCAGCAAAGAAGATATCGATAACTTCGATCTACTGCTGCTTGGTATCCCTACGTGGTACTACGGCGAAGCACAATGTGATTGGGATGACTTTTTCCCAGAGCTAGAAGCTATTGATTTCTCAACTAAGCTTGTTGCTATCTTTGGTTGTGGCGACCAAGAAGATTACGCAGAATACTTCTGTGATGCTATGGGTACTATCCGTGACATCGTTGAAGCGAAAGGCGGTACTATCCTAGGTCACACATCAACTGAAGGCTACGAATTCGAAGCATCGAAAGGTTTAGTTGAAGGCGATGACAGCCAATTCGTTGGTCTATGTATCGATGAAGACCGTCAACCTGAGCTAACTGATGAGCGCGTATCTAACTGGGTTAAACAAATCCACGAAGAGATGTGCCTAGCAGAGCTAGAAGACTAATTCTCTAGTGGTTGTTAATTGTTACAGTTAATAACCATTATGTAGATATGAAAAAACCTCCTTATAGGAGGTTTTTTGCTATTTAAAATCTATTAATTAGCACTCAGCCTCTAATGCTTCATCATCATCTCTAAATTGCGGCTTCTTTCTTACATAGAGGGTGCGTTGAATTTCTGAAACCACATTACCCTGCTTATCTTTCACGTGAATAATAAATTCGGGGAAACACTTTTCACCGAGTTGCGTCTGACGATAGATATCGTCAAGCTGCCCTTGCCTTATCTCAAAATCTGCATACAAGTCCGATTGCCCCGGCTTGATGAAGTTAATGCTCGCTTCTTTATCCCAAACATAATATCGTTGACCTAAAATTCCCATTAACATCAATGAGTAAACGGGATCGGTAAGAGAAAAGATACTGCCGCCATATTGAGTACGATTGGCGTTCTTATTCCACCAGCGTAGCTTAAGTACTGTCTTAACAACCCTAAAGTCAGTGCTAATGTGGGCTATTCGAATACCCGCTCCCCAAAAGGGAGGCCAAATATTAAGAGCAAATTTTACAATGTTGGGTTTATATATTTTTGCGAGTTGCTTATTCATAACAACATTCCATGTTCATATCAGAAACACCGTCACCTTGACTGGTCGTACCTCCACTATAAGTGAGATACTTCCAATTTACAAAACAGATTGTGATGTCAGTAAGTAACCCTTTGAAGTTCGTGGTTTATTGTTATGCCTGACTAAACTATAATGGTATTAATATTGAATTCTGTTAATTGCTGCAGATCATCAACAGGAAAGTATATGTCAGACAATAATCAAGCGCTAAAAGATGCAGGTCTTAAAGTGACCCTTCCACGGCTCAAAATTTTAGAAGTATTACAACAGCCAGACTGCCAACATATTAGTGCTGAAGATTTATATAAGAAGCTGATCGACCTAGGTGAAGAAATCGGTCTTGCAACCGTTTATCGAGTACTTAACCAATTCGATGACGCTGGCATTGTAACTCGTCACCACTTCGAAGGCGGCAAGTCTGTATTTGAACTTTCTACACAGCACCACCACGACCACCTTGTATGTTTAGATTGTGGCGAAGTGATCGAATTCTCTGATGACATCATCGAAGAAAGACAGAAAGAGATTGCTCAGCGTTACAACGTGCAACTAACAAACCACAGTTTGTACTTGTACGGCAAAAGCATTAACGGAGATTGCAAAGGCAATCCAGACGCGCATAAAGCGAAGTAGTAATACAGAACGCTGGCTTAGGCCGGCGTTTTTTATATAGGGCATCATAAAGTATCCATGAAAAGAATCCCGCTAGTTAAGGCTTTTACTTTAATTGAGATGTTGGTTGTTGTAGTGATTATTGCAGTGCTTGCTATTGTTGCCCTTCCCCGTTTTCTTAACATTCAAACCGATGGCCGTATCGCTCTGTTTGACGCTGCTCAATCTCAATTTCAAACTGCGATCACGTTTGCTCACAGTAAATGGCTGGTCAGCGGCGGCGGCAACGCTGAAATGAATGACATGCCAGGTTTTGGGGAAGACGGAGACGGCAATGCTCAATTGGACATAAATGACGTCGGCTACCCACTCGGCGTCGATAAAGGCAACCCTATGGGGCAGCCTTACAACATAGGTCAAGGTGACCAAGGGTGTGTGTCAATATGGAATGCCATTATGACAACCGACCTGACCGCTACTACAGACCCGAACCAGTCCAACAATTTTGATTTTATTACCCGCCGTCAAAACCATAGTTTTGTTGCCAAAGACGGTACTCCTCAAAACAAACTCGCGCTTTGCTACTTCATCTACACTGGAGTCGATTTCGACAGCGATCCTGGTAATGCAGGTTATGTTTTCTGGTACAACTCACGCACGGGTGAAGTAACCCAACAAGACCCTAATAATCCCTAAAACTCTGGCTCTAGTGCTTAAAACGCTAGTTGGTCACTAGAAACACCTTGGTAATCAAATTTAAGACACAAAAAAACCGGCTCTAAGCCGGTTTTTTATTGGGTCGTTTTTAACAAACTAAATACTCAAGCATTAAGCTTCAGTTTTACCCCATGTGTCACGTAGACCAACCGTGCGGTTGAAGACTAGTGCATCTGCTTTAGAGTCTTTCGAATCCACACAGAAGTAACCTGTACGTTCAAACTGGTACGCTTGCTCTGCCACACCTTCTGCTAAGCTAGGTTCAACAAAACCATTTAGCGTAACAAGAGATTCAGGGTTTAGCGTTGCAGCGAAGTCATCAGCAGCGGCTGGGTTTGGCACTGTGAATAGACGATCGTACAAACGAATCTCAGCAGGCAGTGCTTTATCAGCAGATACCCAGTGGATAACGCCTTTCACTTTGCGGCCATCTGCAGGGTTCTTACCCAATGTTTCATTGTCGTAAGAACAGAAGATAGTCGTAATGTTGCCTTCTGCATCTTTTTCGATACGTTCAGCTTTGATCACGTAAGCACCACGCAGGCGAACTTCTTTACCTAGAACCAAACGCTTGTACTTTTTGTTTGCTTCTTCACGGAAGTCGTCACGTTCGATCCAAACTTCGCGTGTAAATGGAACTTCACGAGTACCCATTTCTGGCTTGTTCGGGTGGTTTGCAACCGTTAGCGTTTCTACTGTATCTGCTTCGTAGTTTTCGATAACGATCTTAACTGGATCCAGAACAGCCATTGCACGAGGTGCATTTTCGTTCAGATCATCACGGATGCAAGATTCAAGTGAACCGAACTCAATCATGTTCTCTTGCTTAGTTACACCAATACGCTTACAGAATTCACGAATCGAGCTTGAAGTAAAACCACGACGACGTAGGCCAGAAATAGTAGGCATGCGTGGGTCATCCCAACCTTGAACTAGGTTTTCAACCACAAGTTGGTTCAGCTTACGCTTAGACATCACTGTATATTCAAGATTCAGGCGGCTAAACTCGTACTGACGAGGTTGGCAGTCAATCGTGATGTTATCTAGAACCCAATCATACAAACGACGGTTATCTTGGAATTCAAGCGTACAGATAGAGTGCGTAATACCTTCCAGCGCATCAGAGATACAGTGAGTAAAGTCGTACATTGGGTAAATGCACCACTTGTCAGCCGTTTGATGGTGGTGAGCAAAACGAACACGGTAGATAACAGGATCGCGCATAACCATGAACGAAGAGCTCATGTCGATCTTAGCACGTAGACACGCTTTACCTTCTTCAAAGCCACCGTCACGCATTTTTTCAAACAACGCTAGGTTCTCTTCAGGGCTGCGGTCACGGTATGGGCTCGCTTTACCAGGCTCTTTTAGCGTGCCACGGTACTCACGGATTTGATCAGGACTTAGCTCGTCAACATACGCTAAGCCTTTATTAATTAATTCCACAGCATAAGCGTAAAGCGTATCGAAGTAGTTTGATGAGTAACAAATATCACCAGACCATTCGAAGCCTAACCAGCTTACATCATTCTTAATTGACTCAACGTATTCAACGTCTTCTTTTTCAGGGTTTGTATCATCGAAACGAAGATTACATTGTCCCTGGTAGTCCTGAGCAATACCAAAGTTCAAGCAAATAGATTTAGCGTGACCAATGTGCAGGTAGCCATTTGGCTCCGGCGGGAAACGAGTATGCACGCTACTGTGTGTACCATCCGCTAAATCTTTATCAATAATTTGGCGAATGAAATTCGATGGACGAGCCTCAGCTTCACTCATCTATAGCACCTCTATGTATTTAGTATTGTCAGAGAAAGTTATCTTTCGTCCCCAAGAAAACGGTCGCTTATAGCGCCAGTCAAAGATAGAAAGATCATTGTTGCTAATCATCCACAATTCTTAGCCTTTGCACAATAAGAACCGTCCGTTAATTGCGATTATTTCTGCTATTCGATGAAGAATAGAACGAACCGTGTTCGCTGGTCTTAAACTGCAGGCACAAAAAAGCCTCCCATGTGGGAGGCTTTCAATTTGACACTTACTTAAGAGTAACTTTACGTCTTAACTAAGTACTTCCCTTACTGTGGAAGTTTTACATCAGATAGGTCTTCGCCTGCACCAATAGCTTTCATTTCGCCAGCTACGATTTCAGCTAGTGGGCCTAGGATAACCTGTAGGTTGTTTTCACCTAGTTTAACCACACCTTTAGCACCAAGTTTCTTAAGAACAACTTCATCTGCAACAGAGCGGTCTTTAAGAGTTAGACGTAGACGAGTGATACAAGCGTCGATTGAAGTTAGGTTGTCGTGACCACCTAGAGCTTTCAGGTATTGACGTGCAAGGTCGCCCTTTGGTGCGTCGCCAGCAGGAGCTGCAACAGCTTCGTCATCATCTTCACGACCTGGCGATTTCAAGTTGAAAGCGCGGATTGCGAAAGAGAAAGTGAAGAAGTATAGAGCACCGAAGCCAAGACCGATTAGTAGTAGTACGAATGGTTTAGTTGCTAGACCCCAGTTCAATACGAAGTCGATAAGACCAGCAGAGAAACCGAAACCGTGCAGAGTACCAAACATGTTAGCAACTACTAGAGACAAACCTGTAAATACAGCGTGCATTGCGTATAGAGCAGGAGCTAGGAATACGAACATGAATTCTAGCGGCTCTGTGATACCTGTTAGGAATGAACAGAATGCAACTGAGAATAGTGCGCCACCAACTTGGCTACGTTTTTCAGCAGGAGCAGCTAGGTACATTGCAAGTGCAGCACCTGGTAGACCGAACATCATTACTGGGAAGAAACCGTTCATGAATACGCCAGCGCCTTTATCGCCGCCGAAGAAACGGTGTAGGTCGCCAGATTTAACTGTTTCAGTTACTTCTTTAACAGTTGCAACAATTTCTGGGTTAACTGAGTTAGCAAATTCAAATGTGTACTCTTGACCAACAACTAAAGTTTTAGCTAGAGCAGGGTCAACACAAAGTTGAGAGAAGCCTTCTGCAGCAACTACGATCTCTTGACAAGAGCCCATACCGAACCAGAAGTACGAGTTCAGTACATGGTGTAGACCTACTGGGATAAGTGCACGGTTAAGAGTACCGTAAACAAATTGACCGATAGCGCCAGACGTTGAAACTGCGTGAGCAAGTGCATCTAGACCAGATTGAACAGCAGGCCATACAACACCAAAGATTGCGCCAGCAACTAGAGCAAATAGACCAGCCATAATAGGAACTAGACGTTTGCCAGAGAAGAATGCTAGCCACTCTGGAAGACGAGTCGCGTGGAATGCATTGTAAGAGTGACCTGCGATGATACCTGCAAAGATACCGCCGAAGAATGACATATTTACACTAGCATCGATGTTTGTTGCGGTTGCTGTCAGAACAAAGTAAGCAACTGCACCAGCAAGACCTGCTGCGCCGTTACCGTCTTTAGAAAGACCAATAGCTATACCCAAACCAAACAATAATGGTAGTTGACTGAAGATTGCGTTACCAGCAGATGCCATGAATGCGATATCGAGTAAGTCTGGTTGACCCAGACGTAGCAGCAATGCCGCAATCGGAAGCGTTGCGATTGGTAGCATTAACGCCTTACCAAGCTTCTGCGCATATCCTAGAATATTCACCAGTTGTTTCCCCCTATAGGATTTTTTAGAATTCGTTTGAGAAACTTATTTTAGTCGCTCAATTTAGTCCTATTCAGTGTATTCAATTAATTTTGCTCCGCAAATTAAAACCTTACCATTTGTGATCCTAATCACCAGTTTTTACCAAATCCAGAGGTTTTTGCTAGCGAGATCATAAAACTTATTTTATCATTCAAAAAAATGAACATTTATGGATAAAATCCAAATCTAATCATTAGGCAAAAAGATGGTAACTCCGGGCTTATAGAGCACCGTGAATAATCATTATTGATGGACCTAAATGTATAATAAAAATCAATTGTTCATATGTTTTTCAACAACTTAAATCGCTTCTCATTTTGAAGCCGTTTGCCCATAAAAGATAAATCGTTACGTAAATGATGCTCGCAAACTAAGTCCGCATTTAGGTAACGAACGAATTTAAAAGATCTCACGAAATAAGGATTAGCTGACTATGTACGCGCTAAGTAACTGTAAAATTTACACTGGTAGTGATGTTCTAACCGATCATGCTGTTGTAATCGAAAACGAACTGATCAAAAAAGTCTGTCCTATCTCTGAATTGCCAGAAGGAATCGAGCTTCGCGACCTAGACGGAGCAAACCTAAGCCCAGGTTTCATTGACCTACAACTGAATGGTTGTGGCGGTGTAATGCTTAACGATGAGATCACTGCAGAAACCATGCAGATCATGCACAAAGCAAACCTGAAATCTGGCTGTACTAGCTTCCTACCAACGCTTATCACCTCTTCAGACGAAGATATGCGTGCGGTTATTACGGCAGCTCGTGAATACCATAACCAGTACCAAAACCAATCTTTAGGTCTGCACCTTGAAGGCCCTTACCTAAACGTTGCGAAAAAAGGCATCCATAGCGTCGATCACATTCGTAAATCTGACAACGAAATGATTGAGCTTATCTGTGAGAACCGTGACCTTGTTGCAAAAGTAACATTGGCTCCAGAGCTTAACGACCCTGAACACATCGAACGCCTGCACAAAGCTGGCGTTGTCGTTTCTATCGGCCACACCAACGCAACTTACGCAGAAGCGCGTCAAGGTTTCGAATCTGGTATCACGTTCGCCACTCACCTGTTCAATGCAATGACGCCGATGGTTGGTCGTGAGCCTGGCGTTGTTGGCGCGATTTACGATACTCCTGAGGTTTACGCTGGCATTATTGCCGACGGCTTCCACGTTGATTACGCAAACATCAGAATTGCGCATAAAATCAAGGGAGAAAAGTTGGTATTAGTGACGGATGCCACAGCTCCTGCAGGTGCTGACATGGAATACTTTATTTTTGTCGGTAAGAAAGTATATTACCGTGATGGTAAGTGTGTTGATGAAAACGGCACACTAGGCGGCTCAGCTCTGACTATGATTGAAGCAGTTCAGAATACAGTTGAGCACGCTGGTATCGCTTTAGACGAAGCTCTTCGCATGGCTACGCTATACCCAGCTACGGCTATCGGTGTAGAAAGCAAGCTAGGTCGAATCAAAAAAGGCATGGTTGCAAACCTAGCTGTATTTGACCGAGACTTTAACGTTAAAGCGACTGTTGTTAACGGACAATACGAGCACAATTAAGTATGAATGGCGGACAAATAGGTAACGTAGACTTAGTTAAACAACTAAACAGTGCGGCGGTATACCGACTTATAGACCAACAGGGGCCTATCAGTCGTATACAAGTGGCTGATGTAAGCCAACTCGCACCGGCAAGTGTTACAAAAATTACCCGCCAACTTTTAGAGCGCGGCCTAATTAAAGAGGTTGCGCAGCAAGCGTCTACTGGCGGTAGACGCGCTATCTCCCTAACCACAGAAGTAGAGCCTTTTCATTCTGTTGCTGTGCGTTTGGGTCGAGACTACATTCAAATAAGCCTGCATGACCTTGGTGGTCGTGAATTGGCTTTCCAACAGCAAGACCTGAATTATTCAGACCAATCAGACCTTACCCAAGGCTTGGTCAATAACCTCAAAGCTTTCATTGCTGAGCATCAACCAAAGATCGATCAACTGATTGCTATTGGTGTCACGCTTCCAGGCTTGGTTAACCCAACGACCGGTGTTGTTGAGTACATGCCGAATACCGACATCGATAACCTCGCATTAAGCGACATTATTCGCGATACATTCCATGTTGCTTGTTTTGTTGGTAACGATGTTCGTGGAATGGCGCTTGCTGAGCACTACTTCGGTGCAAGTAAAGATAGCCAAGATTCTATTTTGGTCAGTGTTCACCGTGGTACAGGTGCAGGTATTATCGTTAATGGTCAGGTTTTCCTAGGTCATAACCGTAATGTGGGTGAAATTGGTCATATCCAAATTGATCCGCTAGGCGAGCAATGCCAATGTGGTAACTTCGGCTGTCTTGAAACAGTAGCGGCAAACCCAGCTATCGTTGAACGCGTGCAGAAGCTGATTAAACAAGGCTATGAGTCTTCTTTAACAGAGCTTGAGCATATTACGATTCAAGACGTTTGTGACCACGCGATTAATGGTGATGAGCTAGCCAAGCAAAGCTTAGTTCGAGTAGGAAACCAGTTAGGTAAGGCTATCGCGATGACGATTAACTTATTTAACCCTCAAAAAGTTATCATTGCTGGTGATATTACCAAGGCACAAGAGATTGTTTTTCCTGCAATTAAGCGCAATGTAGAGAATCAGTCGTTAACGACTTTCCATAGCGGCCTGCCTATTGTAGCATCACAGATCGATAAACATCCTACGATGGGAGCTTTTGCTATGATTAAGCGCGCCATGCTTAACGGCGTGTTACTGCAGAAGCTTCTCGAAGACTAGAGAAAACAATTCTGATTTTCCGCGGGCCGTGTTTGTATAAACACGGCCCGTTTTTTTAAGCTAGGGAACTACAACAACAAGTTATGGAACTTATATTAATATCCACTGCGTTTATCGCAGGATTTATTGCTTTAAAGTGTCACCTTCCCCCATTAGTTGGTTTTTTGGTTGCAGGCTTTGGGCTTTTTGCCTTTGGCTTTGAAACCAATGACACCATCATTACTTTAGCTGACCTTGGTGTCACGCTGCTTCTATTTACTATCGGCTTAAAGCTCGATATCAAAACCCTACTCTCTAAAGAGATCTGGGCTGGCGCGACAATCCACAACCTTTTGTCCACTCTGTTTTTCGCCGTCGCCCTGTTTGGCTTTAAGTTCTTAGGTATTTCATCGCTAGCTGCCATGTCGGTAGAACAGATCGTTCTGCTCGGTTTTGCTCTTTCATTCTCTAGTACTGTATTTGCGGTTAAGACTCTGCAAGAGAAAGGCGAAATGAATGCGACCTACGGAACGTTAGCGATTGGTATCTTGGTCATGCAGGATATCTTCGCCGTAGTATTCTTAACGGCTTCTACGGGCAAAATACCTGAGTGGTATGCAATTGCTCTGTTTGCCCTACCCTTATTACGCCCACTGTTCTACAAAGTGCTCGATTGGGTTGGTCACGGTGAGATGCTGGTTCTTTCCGGCATCTTCTTCGCATTAGTCGTCGGTGCTGGTTTATTCCATTTGGTTGGTGTGAAACCAGATTTGGGGGCTCTTGTTCTAGGTATGTTACTTGCTGGTCACCCAAAAGCCTCTGAATTATCAAAGTCGCTGTTTAACCTTAAAGAACTTTTCCTTGTCTGTTTCTTCTTGAATATTGGTCTGTCAGAGCAACCAACCATTCAAGGCTTTATGCTCGCAATCTTGTTCTTGCTGATGCTGCCAGTGAAAGGTGTTCTCTACTTCTTGGTACTCAACCGCTTCAAGTTCCGTGTTCGAACGTCTCTACTTGCCTCGCTATCACTGTTTAACTATAGCGAGTTTGGCCTCATCGTTGGTGGTCTCGCCTTCAAGATGGGTTGGATGTCGGGTGATATCTTAGTTGCCGTTGCCATTGCAGTTTCACTGTCTTTTCTAATCGCTGCTCCTTTAAACCGAGCTGGTCATAAGCTTTATCAGCAGTCAGGTAAATGGCTAAAAGAGCATGCGTCAGAAAAGCTTCACCGACGTGATAAGCGAATTGACCCTGGTCGTGCCCAAGTGCTTATTCTAGGTATGGGCCGAATTGGTACCGGTGCTTATGACGAATTACGTACTCGCTATGGCAAGGTCAGCCTAGGTGTAGAAGTGCGTGAAGAAGCCGCGCACAACCACAGAAGCCAAGGCAGAAACGTGATTTCTGGCGACGCGACTGACCCAGATTTCTGGGAGCGAATTCTAGATACAGCAAACGTAAAGCTGGTGATTTTGGCAATGCCTCACCACCAAGGTAATCAAACCGCTTTAGAACAATTAAAGTCACGTAACTTTAAAGGCCAAATTGCGGCTATTGCTGAATATCCCGATCAACTCGAAACACTGAAAGAGAATGGCGTTGATGCGGCATTTAACATTTACAGCGAGGCTGGTAGTGGTTTTGCTCGCCACGTTTGCGAACAGTTAAATCCAAATATCAATAAAATCTAGTATTAGACAGTGTTCAACTAAACCTCTCAAAACTGCCTATTTTTCGCACTTTTGAGAGGTTTTTGTTTAAAAAACCAACCGCAATTAAACATCACACACCAAAAGCACATAAAAATTAGATAATTTCTAACAGAACACCCTTTATATTATTTTTTTGCTCACATCCGGTTGCTTTTTTTAGCCAGAATGGCAAATTGAATGCAGTTGATTTGGAAATTATTTAAAAGGAAGTTCTATGTGTTCAGTATTTGGCATTCTCGACATTAAAAGTGATGCCGCAGCACTTCGCCCTATTGCTTTAGAAATGTCTAAGAAGCTTCGTCACCGTGGTCCAGACTGGTCTGGTATCTATGCTGGTGAAAAAGCAATCCTTGCTCATGAACGTCTTGCTATTGTTGGCTTGAACAGTGGTGCTCAACCACTATACAGTCAAGACAAAAAGCACATTCTTGCAGTAAACGGTGAAATTTATAACCACAAAGAACTTCGTGCACGCTATGAAGATAAGTACCAGTTCCAGACTGATTCTGACTGTGAAGTTATCCTAGCGCTATACCAAGAGATGGGTGCAGACCTTCTAGAAGAGCTTAACGGTATTTTCGCATTCGTTTTATACGACGAAGAGAAAGACGAGTACCTAGTGGGCCGCGACCATATTGGTATCATCCCGCTTTACCAAGGTTACGATGAGCACGGCAACTACTACGTGGCTTCAGAGATGAAAGCATTGGTTGAAGTATGTAAGACGATCAGTGAATTCCCTCCAGGTAGCTTCTACTCTTCGAAAGATGCTGAACCTCAACGCTACTACATCCGCGATTGGAACGAGTACGCTGCGGTACAAGGCAACAGCACAAGCAAAGAAGAACTGACTGAAGCGCTAGAAGCAGCCGTTAAACGTCAACTAATGACTGACGTTCCTTACGGTGTACTTCTATCTGGTGGCCTGGATTCATCAATTACTTCAGCAGTTGCAAAACGCTTTGCGGCAATGCGTATCGAAGATGATGAGCAATCTGAAGCTTGGTGGCCACAACTGCACTCGTTCGCTGTTGGTCTTGAAGGCGCACCAGACCTTATCGCTGCTCGTGAAGTTGCGGACAAGATCGGAACTGTGCACCATGAGATGACTTACACTATTCAGGAAGGCCTAGACGCAATCCGTGACGTTATCTACCATATCGAAACTTACGATGTAACGACGATTCGTGCATCAACGCCAATGTACTTGCTGGCTCGTAAGATCAAAGCGATGGGCATCAAGATGGTACTTTCAGGTGAAGGTGCTGATGAAATCTTTGGTGGTTACCTGTACTTCCATAAAGCGCCAAACGCGAAAGAGTTCCACGAAGAGACAGTACGTAAACTGCTTGCTCTAAGCATGTTCGACTGTGCTCGTGCAAACAAATCGCTAGCGGCATGGGGTGTTGAAGGCCGTGTACCATTCTTGGATAAAGAGTTCATCGATGTCGCAATGCGTCTGAACCCTGAAGATAAGATGTGCGGTAACGGTAAGATGGAGAAACACATCCTGCGTGAGTGTTTTGAAGACTACCTACCAGATTCAATCGCATGGCGTCAAAAAGAGCAGTTCTCTGATGGTGTTGGCTACGATTGGATTGATACATTGAAAGCAACGGCTGAAGCAAAAGTAACGGATCAACAAATGGAAGCTGCTAAGTTCCGTTTCCCTTACAACACGCCAACAACCAAAGAAGGTTATGCTTACCGTGAAATCTTTGAGGAGCTATTCCCTCTAGAATCTGCGGCAGAGTGTGTACCTGGTGGTCCTTCAGTTGCTTGTTCATCAGCGAAAGCGATTGAGTGGGATGATTCATTCAAAAACTGTGTCGACCCATCAGGCCGTGCAGTACAAGCCGTTCACAACGATGCTTACAACGCTTAGAGCGTTTTGAACAAATCCTAAAGACTAAAAAAGGCGCATTATGCGCCTTTTGTTTTAAGCCTATTTTTATTACTGCAGTTATGCGCGAGCTTGTAGTGCTTCGTTCTCAATACTGATTGGAACGACTTGGCTGATCATTTTCACCAGCATAATCGATCGAGCCTCACCGTCTTTCTGATCGAAAATAGCTTCAACCCCAGCAAATTGGCCACTCTGAATCTTAACTACCTGTCCAGATTCAAACTCAACACAACAATCTTCCACTTCGTTACTGCAGCACTTCTCAAACTCTTTAAGTTCAAACACCAAGTCTCCTTGGACCTCGTGCGGCAGTGAACCGAACTTAATAAAGTCCACAACGCCACGTGTTGAACGAACGGTCGTGAAGCTAGGACCTTGCTCATAGTCGAAGCGAACAAAGATGTAAGACGGAAACAGCGGTTCTTTGACCTGCTTTTCTTTCCCTCTCACCACCTTTTCGACTTCTATTTGAGGGTAAAAGCACTCTACCCCCTGATTCTCTAAGTGCTGCTGAGCGCGTTTTTGATCACCACGCTTACAGTAAAGCAAATACCAACGTTTCATTTGACTAGCCATTTTATATTTTTAGATATTTTACCACATGCCTAAAACGGTTAAATCACCATTAATAAAATGAATCGTTGCTAACGAAAAATAATGCGTAGCAGACCAATTTATCAACAAAAAGTTATAGGTGTCGGAGTGGTTAAGCATTGTACAGAGATCATTTAGAGATCAAAAGACTCATTGTTGTAAGCATATGTATGCCCCACCTAATGCGCATGCCACTCCCTTAAAACTCAAAATGATACACCAGAGCAATATATCTAAAGATTTTAATTCAACACAACTTTAATGAAGGTTATTAACCAACCAACTCAAATCTGGAAAATTAGTTTGCAGCACATCTAAAATGGGCAACATTAAAAATAAAGATATTTAATATCAACATCTTAGTTAAACCAAGTTGTCGTGACCATAAAATAAGTCTATTGCAGACTTTTATCCCACTGTGTATACATGAATGACTATAAAATCTTTTAATACCTAAAATTAGTAAAACTTATGCCAAGCAACCACAACATCTTTGGCCACCCTAGAGGCCTATTTCTACTTTTTAGCACAGAGCTATGGGAACGTTTCTCTTACTATGCGATGCGTGCCATCCTTGTCTTATTTTTGACTGACACTACCCTCAACGGTGGACTGGGTTGGTCAACGAAAGACGCACTCGATCTCTACGGTATTTACACCGGCTTAGTCTACATCACACCATTAATTGGTGGCTGGATTGCCGATAACTACCTAGGTCAGCGTAAATCAATTATGATTGGCGGTGTATTGATGGCACTTGGCCAATTTACAATGGCTCTACCTAACGGCTTCATCGGTTTAGACCAAGTGAACGCGCTGTACCTTGGTTTAGCACTGCTAATCAGTGGTAACGGTATGTTTAAGCCGAACATCTCAACCATGGTTGGCGATCTGTACCAAGAAGGCGATAACCGCCGTGACGGTGCTTTCACCATTTTCTACATGGGCATCAACTTAGGTGCGCTGCTTGGTGGCTTAATTTCAGGTGCTGCTGTCGATTCATTCGGTTGGAAAGCAGGTTTCCTAGCCGCTGGTATTGGTATGGTTATTAGCTTGATCATGCAAGTGACAATGGCTCAGTCTTGGTTGGGCAACATCGGTTCTGTACCTGCTGCTGCAAGAGCGAAAGCACTAAACAAATCTAAAGAAAAAGCGCCACTGACCAAAGAAGAGTTCGACAGACTAAAAGTGATTCTTATCATGGGTCTGTTCGTGATTGTTTTCTGGGCGGGCTTTGAACAAGCTGGCGGCCTAATGAACATCTACACTCAACAATATACTGACCGTATGATTGGTGGCTTTGAAGTTCCTGCTGCGTGGTTCCAATCTTTGAACCCATTCTTCATCATTACACTTGCTCCAATCATTGCTGCGTTCTGGGTGAAACTGGGTAAGCGTGAACCCAACTCTCCTGTTAAGTTTGCAATGGCATTGTTCTTCTTAGCACTGGGCTTTGTGTGCATGATGGGCGCGGTAATGGAGCAAGGCGGTGACCTAACCGTGAAAACATCAATGCTATGGCTAGTCGGTGCTTTTTTCTTCCATACCCTTGGTGAGCTTTGTCTATCGCCTATTGGCCTGTCGTTGGTCACTAAGTTAGCTCCGCTTCGCCTAGCATCATTGATGATGGGTGCATGGTTTGGCTTCAATGCGGTGGCAAACTACGTGGCAGGCCTGGTCGGTTCTCACGTTGGTGAGCTTGGTGCTATGTCAATCTTCAGTGGTATTGCTATCACAGCAACGGTGAGTGCCATATTACTGCTGCTTTGTGCTGGTAAGCTTGTATCATGGATGCATGGTGTAGAAACCAACATGACGCTTGAAGCAGAACCAAAAGCAGAAACTTCGGTCGCTTAATAGCTAGATCGATTTCAAGAAGAAACATCAAGATCAAAAAGGGCTGCTCAATGAGCAGCCCTTTTGTTATCTATTCAATCGCCATATCAGTTAGCGATGAAGCGCCACTAGTTCAGCCATCATGTCGATGTGTGAGTCTCTGTCGTTCAGACACATAATGTAGCTAAAGTCCGAACCACCAGCGTCAATGAACGTCTCTTTACACTGGTCTGAAATCTCTTCCAACGTTTCCAAACAGTCAACCGAAAAGGCAGGCGCCATGATGTCGATCTTCTTGATGCCTTTACTCGGCAGTGACTCAAGTGTCTCGTCAGTGTATGGCTTCAACCACTCTTCTCGACCAAATCGCGATTGGTATGTCATGGTGATATCGTCCGCTAACAAACCTAACTCTGCCGCAAGCAGCTTTGTTGTCGCTTCACAATGCTGAGGGTAGATATCGCCTTCATCAGCCAGTCGCTTCGGAATACCGTGGAAAGAACACACTAAATGATCGGCTCTGCCATTTTTATCCCAATGACTGCGGACGCTTTCAGCCAATGCTTTTGCATAGCTTGGGTGCGCGTAGTAGTCGCGAATAAAGCGATAGCTCGGGATAACTGGCATCTGCTTAAAGGCTTTGGTCAAACCATCAGAAACCGCTGCTGTGGTTGTGCCAGAGTACTGCGGATACAGAGGCAGTACGATGATGTCCTCAACGCCCTGCTCCATCAGTTGCTCAACACCAGTCTTTAGGCTTGGGTTGCCATAGGTCATACCCAGTGCAACAGGCATCTCTAGTTTTTTCTGGAGCTTTTCAGCTTGTCTTTGAGAGTACACAAGCAGTGGTGAGCCCTCATCCATCCAGACAGACTGATACAGCTTAGCAACTTTAGGCGAGCGAATCGGTAAAATCACGCCATGTAATATAGGACACCAAAGCCAACGCGTTAGGTTTACAACTCGCTTATCGTGTAAGAATTCACTCAAAAATCGACGAACGCCAGCGGGGGTCGCCGCATCTGGCGTTCCTAAGTTCACCAGTAAAACGCCCTGCTTTTTATTATTTTCCATAGATACCTGAGACCAATATGTGATTTTCTGGAAAGTAATATACTAATCTGCATAAGTTTAAGATCATTGCGCCTCAATGAAAGTCTGAATAATCATTCTTCATATGAGATACACAACATCCACTCTCAATTGCTAGCCACTGCCATCGGGTCTGAACCGTTCTGAATCATGTGCAATCAAGTTATATAGATTGGTATCGTACTAAAAATTGAAACAAAAAAGCGACCCTTAAGGTCGCTTCCAATATATCAAATTCTAAAACTGGCTGTTAGCCAATTATGCTAGTGCTTTCTCAAGTTCTGCACTAACTTCAGCAACTTGCTTAGTACCGTCAAACTTAAGGTACTGAGTGTTACCTGCTTCAGCTTCTTTACCGTAGTAAGAGATTAGCGGAGCTGTTTGATCGTGGTATACACCTAGACGTGCACGAACTGTTTCTTCTTTGTCGTCATCACGTACCACTAGGTCTTCACCCGTTACGTCATCTTTACCTTCTTCTTTAGGCGGATTGTACACAGTGTGGTATGTACGACCAGAAGGAAGGTGAGCACGACGACCAGCCATACGCTCAACAATCACATCGTCAGCTACGTCAAATTCAACAACGTAATCAACAGCGATGCCCATTTCTTTTAGGCCATCAGCTTGTGGGATTGTGCGTGGGAAACCGTCTAGTAGGAAACCTTTCTCACAGTCATCTTGAGCGATACGCTCTTTGATAAGACCAAGGATAATTTCATCAGAAACTAGCTGACCAGCGTCGATTACTGATTTTGCTTGCTTACCAAGCTCAGTACCCGCTTTGATAGCAGCACGTAGCATGTCACCAGTTGAAATTTGAGGGATACCAAATTTGTTCATGATGAAGTTAGCTTGAGTACCTTTACCCGCGCCAGGAGCACCTAGAAGAATGATGCGCATGTTTAATCCTCTTATAAAATTATGATTTATACCGAAGCTCACTATCCCTCCATTCTTGCTCATTTTTAGGATGAACAGAAAGCGTTAAGTAACCATTGAGGCTAAGCAAAACTGTGAACAGAAGCAAAACGGTAAGTTTCGGTATAACGTTTAAAAATCATACAACTGGAGATAGTCGCTTCTTAGCCCCAGCTGATTAGGTCGAGCATTCTATCACATTAATATTCAATTTGGCTGAATTTACGACTAAAGAATGCATCGACAACATTTGTTGTGACGATAACGGTGACGTTGACCACGTTAGGTCAATTTTCAACGACGTTCATAAAAAAAAGCCCGCATTTGCGAGCTTTTTATTGTAATTGTTGGCTTAACCTAAAGTCGAAAGACTAACGCTTTGTTAGTAGCTCGTTGATTGCACCCAAGAATTGTGACGGATCTTCCATTGAGCCCTTTTCAGCCAGCATCGCTTGACCAAGTAGCAACTCAACCCAACGACCAAACGCTTGCTCGTCTGCTTCGTCAGCCATCTGTTTAACCAGTGCGTGCTCAGGGTTAATCTCGAAGATGTACTTCACTTCCGGTGCCGCTTGACCCGCAGCTTCAAGAAGCTTCGCCATTTGCGTGCCCATTTCGAAGTCGTCAGTCACAACAACCGCAGGTGTTGTTGCTAGCTTGAAGGTCGTACGAACTTCTTTAACACGACCACCTAGGTAAGATTGAGTGCGCTCTACAACAGATTTGAACTCTTCTTCTGTCTCTTTTTGCTTCTCTTTCTCTTCTTCACCTTCAAACTTGCTTAGGTCTAAGCCTGCTTTAGTGATCGATTGGAACTGTTTACCGTCGAAGTCAGTCAGGTAGTTCATTACGTACTCATCAATACGATCGTACATTAGAACCACTTCAATACCTTTAGCTTTGAACTGCTCCAAGTGTGGGCTGTTCTTAGCGGCAGCGTAGCTATCTGCTGTCAGGTAGTAAATCTTATCTTGGCCTTCTTTCATGCGCTCAACGTAAGATTCTAGGCTGATGGTTTGTTCAGCAGAATCCACTTCCGTTGACGAGAAACGAAGTAGACCAGCGATCTTCTCTTTGTTCGCCATATCTTCAGCCGGGCCTTCTTTCAATACTAGGCCGAACTCTTTCCAAAACTCTAGGTACTTATCATTGTCATTCTTCGCCATGCGCTCAAGCATAGTCAGTACACGCTTGGTACATGCGCCACGAAGAGACTGAGTTACCTTGTTGTCTTGCAGGATTTCACGAGACACGTTCAATGGCAGATCGTTTGAGTCAATCAAGCCACGAACGAAACGCATGTAAGATGGCATGAACTGCTCTGCGTCATCCATGATGAATACACGCTGCACGTAAAGTTTCAAGCCACTCTTGTGGTCACGGTTCATCATGTCCCAAGGTGCTTTCGCTGGGATGTAAAGCAGGCTTGTGTAATCGTTCTTACCTTCAACCTTGTTGTGGCTCCAGGTTAGTGGATCAGCAAAGTCGTGAGATACGTGTTTGTAAAACTCTTGGTACTCTTCTTTCTCGATATCAGACTTGTTACGAGTCCAAAGTGCTTGCGCCTTGTTGATCTGTTCCCAATGTTTCTCTTCGGTGTCTTTACCTTCGTCATCTTTCACTGCTGTGAAGATAGAAACAGGAATGCCGATGTGGTCAGAATATTTACCAATCACTTCACGCAGACGCCACTCATTTAAGAACTCTTTACCGTCTTCACGCATGTGCAGAACGATGTCAGTACCACGAGACTCTTTAGTGATGTCTTCGATTGTGTAATCGCCTTCACCTGCAGAGTGCCACTGAACAGCTTCATTGTTCGGCAGGCCAGCTGCACGTGTGCGAACCGTTACCGCGTCTGCGACGATGAATGCAGAATAGAAACCCACACCAAATTGACCAATCAGTTGAGAGTCTTTGCTTTGGTCTTCAGACAGCTTTGAGAAAAAATCTGCAGTGCCTGACTTAGCAATCGTACCTAAATGCTCAATAACGTTGTCGCGGCTCATACCGATACCGTTATCAGAAATGGTTAACGTGTTTGCTTCCGCGTTGAAAGAAAGTTTTACACCTAGATCTGCATCACCTTGGTAAAGGTCACCGTTCGATAGAGCTTGAAAACGAAGCTTATCAGCCGCGTCAGATGCGTTAGAGATCAGCTCACGTAGAAAGATTTCTTTATTTGAATACAGTGAGTGAATCATTAGATGAAGTAGTTGTTTTACTTCAGATTGAAAGCCACGAGTCTCTTTATTTTGCGTTGCCGTTTCGCTCATTTTTACTCCAAAACATCTATACTTTATGTTGAATAATCATAGGGGCGTAACACTTGATGCCACTCTTCTGTTCATTAACATGAGGATGACAAATGTAAATTCAAGGTCAAAAATCATAAAAACACTGTTTTTTTTATCTGTTTTTATTATCCTTGAGCCTGATAAATATAAAAGAACATAAAATAAGCCATGATTTGGTGAAGAATTAACGGAACTTCACCTGAGATTTGTCTATTTCGCCCCCCAAAACAATCCAAAATAGAAGAATTCAATGAGTAATATCGGCACAAAGTTTATTCTCGCACAACGGTTCGTATTCGACCCAAACAGCAATTCACTTGTCGATCAAATGAGCGACGGTGAAGTCGTACGTCTTGGTAGCAATGAAAGCCGCATTCTCTTGATGCTGTCAGAAAGGCCTAATGAAGTTATCACTCGTAATGAATTGCATGAGTATGTTTGGCGAGACCAAGGCTTTGAGGTGGATGACTCAAGCTTAACGCAAGCCGTATCGACTCTGAGAAAGATGCTCAAAGACTCGACTAAATCTCCTGAATTCGTAAAGACAGTACCGAAGCGCGGTTACCAATTTATTGCGACCGTTGAGCGCTCTGCGCCACTGTCATCAAATGATCAGCCAGTAGCCGCTGAAATTGCAGAAAATGACGTTGAACCTATCCTAACGTTTGCAACGCCTGCAGCGACTGAACAAGCAATCACTGACACATTTGAACCTGAGCCAATTACAAAAGTTCAACAAACTAAAGTGGCAGTAGAACCAGCAACCGCTCCTGTTGTAGCTCCGGCTAAAAGCACCAATAAATGGTTAACATTTTGGTTACTGCTTGCCGCTTTCATCATGCCGATTCTCGTTTTAACGTTTACTACCCCGGTGGAGTCCGAGTTCACGGTTTTGACTGAAGTGGATGGTGTAAAGGTTCAATCACCGGTTAACCACCCAGACCTCAGCAGTTGGCTGCCAGCAATAGAAAAGTGTGTATTAAGTTACAACACGAGTCACACTGGTGTGTTAAAGCCGGCTGAAGTGATCGCTACAGGAGGACAAACCAATAACCTTGCCCTCAATTACATTCACCCGCAAGATTACTCGAGCGAAAATGTAACCCTAAGAATTTACGCAAACCAGTCGGATGTAAACGACATTTGTAACGGTGGTAAGTAACATGAAATTAAAAGTATCGATTATCTTACTGGTTCTATCGGCATTTTTGAGTGGTTGGCTATATTGGAGCAGCAATGCAAAAGTAGAGCGCTTGCTCACTCAGCATGAATGGCAGTCGAGAATGGTGACGCTGATTAGCGATAACAAGCAAGCTGACTCAATAGGCCCACTTCGTAGAGTTGAACTATCATCGAATGCGAAATACCTACCAAATGGTACATATTTAAGAATGTCAGTGGTTAGACTTTACGGTAATCAAACTGAGCCTGCGAATGTCATCAACATCTCTGAAACGGGTCAGTGGGATATTAACGATAACTACTTACTGATTTCGCCAACGGAGTTTAAAGATGTGACCTCGGCTCAGCGCCAAGACTTTTCAGAAGAACAGCTAGAGCTGATCACTCAAGTCATTAAGATGGACGCAGAGCAAAGCCGCCGCATAGATATTGTTAACCCGAAGGCACTGCTACTGACTAGCTTAAATCATGGTTCTACCGTATTGTTTTCAAACTAAGATTGGATCGCTATTTACTGTTTATGAATAGCTGAATACCATGAAACGGTAAACCAATAGAAAAAAGGGGCATGAAGCCCCTTTTTTGTTAGCCGTTGGTATCAAATTACGGATGTAGCATTTTAAGGATTAACCATGAAAACGGAACAACCTAATCTGGCGCCAGCGAAAGAGACAGCAACAAAAGCCACAATCGCGATACACTATTGCCGTCAATGCAATTGGATGCTTCGCTCTAGTTGGTTATGCCAAGAGCTACTGCATACCTTCAGCGAAGAAATTGAACAAGTGAGCTTACACCCAGACACAGGAGGCAGGTTCGAAATCTTTTGTAATGGTGTGCAGATTTGGGAAAGAAAAGCAGATGACGGTTTTCCAGAGGCGAAAGTTCTGAAGCAAAGAGTACGAAACATCATTGCTCCAGACAGAGATCTCGGCCACGTGGACTCAAAATAAGCCTTTCACAGCCGATCCAATGATTTAAAGCTGACCACTCACGAGAACATCACCTTCAAGGCTAATGACTTTGAAGGTATTGTTTTCATAGATGCCATAGCTTGCCGCGTGTCCCTCTCGTGGGAATGTCACCGAGCTAGGGTTAAAGATAAAGATGTCATCTTGGTATTCGGCGACAGGAATATGGGTATGACCGTGTGCAATGATATCGCCCGCCTTCAACGCAGGGCGTTTATTGGTGTTGTACAAATGGCCATGCGTTAGGAAGATACGCTGGCCTGATTCTAATAGCACCCACGAGTAATCCATCATCATTGGAAAAGACAACAACATCTGATCCACTTCGCTATCGCAGTTACCACGAACAGCAATGATCTCTTGAGAAAACGCATTCAACTTATCTGCAACCGCCGGCGGGTTATACCCTTCTGGGATCGGGTTTCTTGGTCCATGATTCAGAATGTCACCCAATAGAACTAAATATTGCGCACCAGACGCTTGGTAGAGTTCTAATACCTTTTCTGTTGCTGGCAGCGAACCGTGTAGGTCTGAAGCAAAAAATAATTTCACACGTACTTCTCCATAAAATTTATGAGCCTATTGTACGTATCTAAATGCTACACGTCATCTCTCGCCATACCGTTGATCACGATATTATTGTAACTAACCATACCGACTATCTTGTTATCACGAACTACTGGCGCACGACTGATACCAAAGCGTTCAAACAGGCGAGCGCAATACTTTACGTTCATCTCAGCAGACACGCTTAGCGCTGGCTTGGTCATGATCTCATAAACATTGGTTCGCTTTGGAGATCGGTTCTTAGCCAGTACTTTCTTGGCAATGTCATTCATCAATACGATGCCGTATTCGTCATCTTCGTGGCGTTTATCGACAATGATTGCCTTCACTTTGTGCTTTTTAGCCATCTCTATCGCTTCTAACACCGTGGTTAGCCCATCGATAATCACATACGTATTGGCCATGACATCGCCTACTCGGATCTTTTCACTGGTACTCATAGCTCATCCTCCACAACCTTTGTTAACGTCTCGACTTGATGCGCAACCCCGACTGCGTCTTCGATATCGATCTGCACCGCTATACCTTGTCCTGACTCCTGGTCAAACTCACCGACTTCGCCAATAGTTTCAAGAATATGCCTCGCTAAGTGTTCCTCAACCACAAACAGCAACACATCTTTTTGTACCTCTAGCGTTAGGCCAAAGAAGGTGGTTTTTTGGTTTAAGCCTTGCCCTCTGGCGTTGTTAATCACCGTTGCTCCAGTCGCGCCCGCATCACGCGCGGCATCGAGCACAGTGTCGGTCTTGCTCTCTTCTACAAACGCTAAGATAAGTTTAAAGCGCATCTTTGCTCTCCTTAGAGGTGTGTAAACGGTTTAACCATTGTGTTATTTGGGCATAGCCCATCACTGAAATGATGGGAAATAAGCTGGCAAAGGCGATCAACCCAAAGCCATCAATAACAGGGTTTCTTCCTGGTACGGTTGAAGCGAGTCCAAGCCCGAGCGCCGTCACTAAAGGGACTGTCACCGTTGATGTAGTGACGCCACCCGAATCGTAGGCCAATGGAATAATGAGTTTTGGGGCGTAAAAGGTTTGAATGACCACGACGACATAACCAAAAATGATGTAGTAGTGGATCGGGTCACCCGCAACGATACGGTAGCTGCCCAGTGATATACCGATAGCAACGCCCAATGCCACGGCGATCCTCAGCCCATTGACGCTGATACTGCCACCGGAAACTTGGTTCGCCTTAATCGCTACAGCAATCAAAGAGGGCTCGGCTATCGTGGTGCTGAAACCAATACAAAACGCGAAAAGATAGACCCAGTAATAATCAAACCAAGCCAAAGCAAGACCAGAACTGATCTTAAACTCAGTCAAAAAACTTGGCTCGGTGAGTTGCATTGCCATCGTCTCCCCTAGAGGGAATAACGCGAGTTCCAATCCCATCAAAAAGAGTGATAAGCCAAGAATGACGTAGAAGAAACCGATCAGCACTTTGGCTAGGTTATTGACTGGCTTTCGTAATACCGCCAACTGAAAACCGAAGATGATGATCGCAATCGGGATCACATCCATCACAGTGCCGAGAAAGGTGTCGATAAATTGTTGAACACTGATCATGTCACCACCATCCCGTACACCATGACAAACATCATCGGCAGCAACGAAGCAAACGCGATCAACCCAAAACCATCTATCATCGGATTACGCCCTTTAATTGCCGAGGCTAAACCCACCCCTAACGCAGTTACTAATGGGACGGTGATCGTCGATGTCGTTACTCCACCAGAGTCATACGCAATTCCAATGATGTTTTCCGGAGCAAATGCAGTGAGCACGACCACTCCAATATATCCACCGATGATCATGTACTGGATTGGCCAACCTTTTAAGATTCTCAGCACACCGAGTAAAATAGCGATACCGACTGACAGTGCCACAGTAAAGCGCAGGCCATTGGCATACTGCTCCATTTCATCTAACGTATTGGGGATTACACCTCCCTCAGCTGCCACTTCTGCGGCTTCGGCAGCGACTGCGGTTAACGCTGGCTCGGCTATGGTGGTACCAAAACCCAAACAAAAAGCGAAGATCAATAACCAGAACACACTCCCCTTTCTGGCAAATGCTTGAGCCATCGATTCGCCGATTGGAAACAACCCCATTTCAAGGCCAAAGATAAAGAAAGTGAGTCCAAAAACGACGAGCACTAAGCCAGTCAGAATAGATAAAAGATGAGGAAGTGGCTCTTGTAAGACAGCAAGCTGGAAGAAAGCGATTACCGCCACGATTGGCAATAGATCCCTCAGGCTACCTAACATGGATCGAAACAAAGCAAGCACCGCCGTCATCGCAATTCCTTGTCGCTGATTATGAATTAATAATAATCATGGCAAATCCTTATCATTGCTTATGTGACAAATATTACGCAGTTGGTAACATATCCGAGTAAAGTGCATAAGTGTGATGACGGTACACATCCTGACTTGATGAATTTAATTTCACTCCTTTGTAAATTGAAAAAGGCGTAATTTGGGCATCACACGATTGAAACCTTATGATCGTTATAGTGATTTTTTCGTATTGATTGGCGACTAAAAACAAGCCATGTCTATAATTATGTTTAATAGGGAGATTGGTATGAAGATATTGTTAACGGGTGGTACTGGATTTATTGGCTCTGAATTGGTCAAGAGTTGGAACACTGACGACGTGACATTGCTGACGCGGAGTCCTGAAAATGCGAAGCAAAACCTAAATCACCTCAACCAGAACAACCTTCATTACATTCAATCCCTTGATGAGCTCAGTGATCTCAATGACTTTGATGTGGTGGTCAACCTCGCGGGTGAGCCGATTGCCGATAAGCGTTGGAGTACAGAACAAAAAGAGAGGATCTGTAACAGCCGCTGGCACATCACTGAAAAGCTGGTCGAATTAATTCATGCCAGTAGCAACCCGCCACACGCTTTTATTAGCGGTTCAGCCGTGGGTTACTATGGCGATCAACAGCAGCACCCGTTTGACGAGTCACTGCAAGTAGAAGATGAAAGCTTTCCTCATAAAGTCTGTGCCCACTGGGAAGAGATAGCCAAGAGAGCACAATCAGAAAGCACACGCGTGATACTACTGCGAACAGGGGTTGTACTTGGCGAGAATGGCGGCGCACTCAAGAAGATGCTATTGCCTTATAAACTCGGCGTCGGTGGTCCAATAGGTTCAGGTGAGCAGTACATGCCATGGATTCACATTCTCGATATGGTGAGAGCCATCAATCACTTGTTGTCTATCCCTCACGCTCAAGGGGAATTCAATATGTGTGCCCCTCACCCTGTGACCAACAAACTGTTCAGCAGCACGTTAGCGAAACAATTAGGCCGACCGAATTTCTTATTCACGCCGAAATGGGCAATGTCGATTCTCATGGGGGAATCATCTTGTTTGCTATTTGACAGCATTCGCTCCAAGCCGAAGAAACTCACTGAGATGGGATTCATCTTTAGTTACTCAAGAATCGAGCCAGCACTAAAAAACTTGTTACAACATCAAGACTAATTCTTTACCCTAGAGCGATAGAGACTCTAATAAAGGATTAAGTGTGAACAAGTCGATTCTGATTACCGGTTGCTCAACAGGTATTGGCTATACATGTGCTCATGCACTTCAAAAGCGTGGTTTTCATGTCATTGCATCTTGTCGTGATCCACAAGATGTTCAACGCCTTCAAGATGAAGGCCTCACCTGTATTCAATTAGATCTTTCCAACCAAGAAAGTATTGAGCATGGCGCCAAGCTTGCTATTGATCTCGCACCTAATGGATTGTATGGATTATTCAATAACGGTGCTTACGGTCAAGCAGGGGCGCTAGAAGACTTACCGACCCAAGGACTCAGAGAACAATTCGAAACCAACTTCTTTGGTTGGCATCATCTCGTCTGTCAGATCCTTCCGCACATGCGCGAGCGTGGCGAAGGTCGAATCGTACAAAACAGTTCCGTATTAGGTTTTGCAGCCATGAAGTATCGTGGTGCTTATAATGCTTCTAAATTCGCGATTGAGGGTTGGACAGATACCTTACGATTAGAACTGCATGGCAGCGGTATACAGATCTCATTACTGCAACCAGGGCCAATTGAGACTCAATTTAGAACCAATGCCTTGAAAGCGTTCAATAAATGGATCAACATTTCTGGCAGCGCCCACCAAGACGCTTACCAACAACAAAAAGATCGACTCGAAAAAGAATCATCGAATAACGCTTTTGTCCTGCCTCCAGAAAGTTGTATTGAGCCGGTATTCCATGCTCTCACCGCCGACAAACCCAAGCTAAGATACCGAGTTACGACCCCGACTAAAGTGTTCGCGGTATTGAAAAGGATTCTACCGAGTCGCTTGCTAGACCCTATTTTGAGAAAAGCTGCATAAATTACTAACTTTGAATGCAGAGTCGCAAACTTTAATGTAACGATGTAATTTTTCCGTAACAATAAGATGTCATGATTATCCTATCCCATCAGTTATTCCCAATTGATGGTTCTACTCTGGAAATCTCATGACTTTAAACCGCCTTAATTGGGTAGGTGTGGGTCTGGCAATTACGCTGTTTATACTGTTTTGAGTATCTCACGCAACGCCTCACTGACTACCTCGATGATAACGCTATGCCTTCCATGTTGAGATAACAACTCTATCAACATCGAAGCATAGCGTTTTTCTATTTTTGGTTCTTTTTATCCGAGATAACCGAGTTAGATCTTGAAGTTACCGACTAACCCCCCCATATTTGCAACGTATCCACAAAACAAACCTCAAGGAACGTAAATGCAATCTCCGCATATTGTTGAACTTAATGAGCAGAACTTTCGTCAAGTATTAGAAGGTTCGATGCAGACCCCTGTACTCATCCATTTTTGGGCACCAATGAGCCAAGAGAGCGCCCAAGTCATTCCTGAACTGCAAACTTTAACTCAGCAATACAACGGTGCCTTCACCTTAGCCCTGCTCAATTGCGAACAAGAGCAAGCTATTGCTAGCCAGTTTGGTGTTCAAGCACTGCCCACTATTGCACTGTTTGTTAATGGTCAGCCAGTCGATGGGCTCGGTGGCCCTCAAAGCATAGAAGCTATTGTCGATATGCTCAGCAAACACCTTCCTAGCCAAGATGAACTTGCTTTGCGTCAGGCTCTTGAGCAAATGCAAGCTGGCGAGCACACACAGGCACTAGCAGCAATGCAGCAACTTCCAGCAGAGCTGACGAATAAAGGTGAAGTAAAACTGGCGATCGCAGAGTGTTTGTTAGAAACACAACAATTTGACCTTGCTGAAACTCAGCTAGCAACTATCCCTCTTGAGTACCAAGACAACTACTACAAAGGCTTAGTTGCAAAGCTTGAACTTCATAAACAAGCAGCAGACAGCCCTGAAATACAAGCATTAGAAGCCGCTCTTCAGCAAAATCCGAGCGACGCTAAAACAGCATCTGAATTAGCATTGCAATATCACCAAGTGAACCGCAGTGAAGAAGCTATGGATCTATTATGGTCTTTCCTAGCCAAAGATCTTAATGCTCTCGATGGTGACATGAAGAAAGAGTTCATGGACATCTTGAGTGCGCTTGGACAAGGTAACCCAGTTGCCAGTAAGTACCGTCGACAACTGTACTCTCTGCTTTACTAGTTAAACCTAAAAAGCCGTAGATTAAACATCGAAAATTGACAATTCAATCAATTAGTTTATCGCATAATAGAATGTAAAATGGGCCATAAAATCAATTATTTATGGCCCATTTCTCGTTTATAAATTTGCTCAGAATTTAAATATGAGCCAGTATCAATACTGAACTATCAAAAACTCAAACTTGCAAAGGATTTTGTATGCCTATTGATACCTTGATTACTATCGGCGTCTTTACTGCCGTCGCACTGTTATTTATCTTCGCTGGCGTAAAAACCGTTCCACAAGGCAACAACTGGACCGTTGAACGCTTCGGGCGATACACACACACCCTTAAACCGGGTCTTAACTTAATCATTCCATTTATTGATAAAGTTGGACAGCGCATCAGCATGATGGAGCGTGTTCTCGACATCCCAGCACAAGAAGTCATCTCCAAAGATAATGCAAATGTGGTTATCGATGCGGTTTGTTTTGTTCAAGTTATCGACGCGCCTAAGGCAGCTTATGAAGTGAATGACCTTGAACATGCGATCCGTAACTTAACCCTCACCAATATCCGTACTGTGCTTGGCTCGATGGAACTGGATGAGATGCTGAGTCAGCGTGACATGATCAATACCAAGCTACTGAACATCGTTGATGAAGCGACAAACCCTTGGGGCGTAAAAGTCACCCGTATCGAAATTAAAGACGTACAGCCACCAGCAGACCTTACTGCTGCGATGAATGCCCAGATGAAAGCCGAGCGTAATAAACGTGCTGATATCTTAGAAGCAGAAGGTGTACGACAAGCTGAGATCTTGAAAGCAGAAGGCCACAAGCAATCAGAGATCCTGAAAGCAGAAGGTGAGAAGCAAGCGGCAATATTGCAAGCAGAAGCCCGTGAGCGTGCCGCAGAAGCAGAAGCTAAAGCGACAGAAATGGTATCAACGGCAATTGCTCAAGGTGACATGCAAGCGGTCAATTACTTCATTGCACAAGGTTACACCGACGCATTGAAATCTATAGGCCAAGCTGAAAACGGCAAGATCATCATGCTACCACTCGAAGCAACTGGCCTTATGGGTTCTGTAGCGGGTATCGCGGAGATGTTTGCACATAAGAATGACAAAGGTAGTAAGGACTAACTTATGGTCGAATTACTAGAACAAGTAAACCACTGGCATTGGTTAGCATTTGGTCTAGCACTGCTTGCGCTTGAGCTAATTGGAACCGCTGGTTACTTTTTATGGATAGGCATATCTGCCATGCTGGTCGGTGCCCTATTAGGAGCATTACCAATTGGTTGGCAGATGCAATGGCTGTCCTTTGCTAGCTTCTCTCTTATTACCACTTGGTTGTGGTGGAGAAGACAACTCTCGAATGACAAGCAATCGGATGCACGGCGAGAGTTAAACCAAAGAGAAAAGCAATTGGTAGGTCAAACCGTTATTTTAAGTGAAGACGTAAAGAAAGGTAGCTGTCGAATTAAGTTCGGTGACTCTTCTTGGTCAGCAAAGGCCAGTCAAGATATTCCATCTGGAACCGAAATTAAGATTGTCGCTTTAGACGGAATCGTTCTAATAATAGAACCTTTATAAACAAGAGCTATATGAAGCCTGCATTTTCAATAAATGCAGGCTTTTTCTATTTTTGAACCTTAATAATATTCGAATTATCATTGCGATAGATTGAATTGAAAAAAAAATAAGTTCTTATTTCGTAAAGCTAAAAAGTTTGATTGAGCTAAAAAGGTATAAGAAAGCCAGATTTCTTACCCAATATATATATGAATAGTTAACCTTACTCTCGCTTATTTATAATCATTAAAAATGTTAAGTCCGTCCAATTTTTGAAATTTTCTTTTCCTTGTCCATACTTTCAATTATCTCAATTAGAGATAAACCTAATGGAGTTTGTATGAGACATTTTTTAATAATTCTAACGGCTATTTTCAGCTTGTCATTTGGAAGCGCTCTCGCGAGCAGTCAGTCTCCTGGTAACGGAAACATGGGGCCTATCGTTAAGTGTTCAGATGGTAACGCAGTCACTCATGTACCACTGTTGATCTGTAAACATTACGGCGGAAAGGTGCTGTGATAGGTGCTGTGATAGGTGATTAAAGTCAGGCTAGTAATGAAATTGCTGCCTGACGATTATTTAGAACTGGAATAACCTAACTGCGGCCAGATAGATTATTCAAGATAGGACATTCCGTTGAAGTATCTCCAGGGCAGTCATGTACCCAAGATTGTAGCTGCACCTTCATCTTGTTTAACTCCGCAAGCTTCAACTCTATTTCATCTAACTTCTGAGTAGCCTTCTTCTTTACTTCGTAGCTTTGTCTGTTGGGATTCATTGCCAACTCAACCAGTGACTTACACTCATCGAGAGTGAAACCAACCATTTTAGCTCTCAAAACGAACTCTAACTGTTCGATATGAATCTCGCCATATTGCCTGTAACCATTTTCTGATCGGTGCGGTGGGCTCATCATGCCTTTACTTTCGTAAAAACGAATGGATTTCGCTGTTGTACCAACACGCTTCGCTACTTCACCAATATTCACAATCTTACCTGTAAGCCTAAAATGAAAAACCGCAGTACTGCTGTTATACAATACTGCGGCTGAAAAACATAGCTAGGGTGTAACGTTAGAAACTTACTCTTGTTCTAACAACCAAATCATAGTTTGAGATTTTTCTTCACTGTCTAGCTTATTGAACCAGTATGAAACCATTTCGATCTCTTTTGAGCCTTCTAGTAATGCTGGGTTAGCGTTCTTACGGTTCTTGAATGCCCAATCTGTTACTGCAGATTGCTCTTCTTTGGTTGCTTCACCATACCAGTAATTCACCATCTCTTGTGCTTGTGATGCTTTTGGCTCTTCAGCAACTACTGCTGCTACTGGAACAGCCGCGACTGGAGCAACCGCGATAGCTGTATGATTATTTGCACCGTTATAAATTGTGTCGATATACGCCTTTGGTACGATAAAAGTCGTGCTCATGACTGAGTTTTGGCCTTCAAGCGTAAATTCTAAATTCTTTTGTCTTGCTTGCTGAATATCAGCGTCACTTAATGGAAACTTAATATATTGAGTCTTAGTACAGTGCTCGCTGCAACTTTCTCTTGGTACTTGTCTATCTTCTAATTCTATCGTTTTACCAAAAAAACTAACCGTTTCGTACTCTTTGTAACTTTGGAAGTAACTCACGTCCATAGTAATTGAAGATTCTGGGGCAGTATTTGGTGTTACTTCTTTATTGTATGTAAAGTAAAGCGACGACTTGAGAATGTCTGCGCCTACATTTGCTCTATTTTCTGCTACGTAAGATTGACCGGTTACTTTAATGTAACCACCTTTGGGCTGCACATCAGCAACTGAGTCTGCAAAATTACTTTGTGAATCGAGTGAACTACAAGCTCCCAAAAATAATGATAATACAACTACACTAACTTTATTCATTATGACTAATTCCTTATGTTCACTATGGAAAAACGCTGGCAAAATAATTTACCAGCGTTTTGATTCTCTTTAACTATTTTAAGCTGATAACTTTAGCTTAGAAACCGTACTCAAGACCAACGCGAGTTACGATATCTGTATCAGCGTCGCCAACAGTACGACCCGCTACACGTAGGTAAGGTACGAAACCGTTGTGAACTGCCATTAGCTGACCAGAGATAGTGTTGCTATCTGAGTTAGCTTCTTTATTACCGTTAAGTTCAGATTCTAGGTTCGCTGCATAACCCAGTTTGAAACCAATTGGACCGTTCCAGTATTGACCAATAACAGAATAAGAATCTTGTGTTTGCTTGCGAATACCGTTGTCTAGCTCTTCGCCTTTAAATGCTGCCGCGATACCGAAGCCAGCAGGTAAGCTAGCTTCGAAACCAACAATGTATGCGAATGTATCATCATCGTAACCAGCTACTTCAGGAGCCTGTTCTGGGTTACCGGTTTCATCAAAAGACCAATCACCACCAGACGCGGCAACGACACGAGTACCAGATTCAACCGCACCCATTAATGTTACTTTCTCGAAGCTGTACTTAGCACTTGCGCCAACAAAGTTTGCGTCACGAGTTGCTGCACCACCACCGTTGTCGTTATCGTCACGACCAACAGAAGCTGCAAAAGAGAAACCGCCAAATTTAGCTGAATCGTAACGAACTTGGTTAGATTGACGATCGTAGTGACCGTTGATGCCGCCCCAATCGAATACAGAACCTAGACCAGGGTTAGAGAATGGCCAGTCGACGATTTCGTATAGTGGAGTAAGAACACGACCCACACGCAGGTTACCCCAAGAGCCAGAAGCACCAACGAACGTATCACGGAAACCAAGCACACCGCCTGAAACGCCGCCATGACCCCAGTCTGTGCTATCTACGTAGCCAGATTCAATCTGCATTGTGATTAATACGTCATCAAACATCTCTTTATGAGCACGGAAGCCGATACGAGATTCATTCTCTACAGCGTAACCAGTACTAGAGTCGTTGTTGTCAGTTGTGTTGTAGTTAACTAGAGAGATAGCTGCAACACCGTATACGTCAACGTTGAAATCAGAGTTGATACCAACTTCTTTCGCCATTACGCCTGTCGATAAAAGTGCAACGGATGCACCTAGTAGAGTACGTTTGAAAATTTTGTTTTCCATGGAATAAAACTCCTAAAAATGGATATAGCTGTTTGAATATTCCCCGCCTAAAGTTGGCCGCCGTAGAGAGAAATACCTTTTCTTGTTTGAGAACCCTAAACTCTGAATTCTCTATTTCCTTTCTGGTTATACACATCATGTGCATCCATGGCATTAAGACTAACTTCGCCCTCAAAAAGATCAATGAGAACTTAATTTTCATCTAAAAAAATATGAGTTGGTGCAAATTTAATAGGTACTTAGTGATCCAGATCGATAAATAGAAAAATCCTCACCAAAACAAAATCAATACCAATAAATTCAACAACTTGAGGTAATTATCACTTTGTAAAAATAGATATGACTCGCATTTTTGATACAACTACAATGGTATTTCATTAATGTTGAGCAGCGTCACTGTCCTGATTTTAGAGTTCGTATAGGAACAAAATTCTCAACAATTAAAAAGCCCTCATTTTTATATCAGAAACAAAAAAGGCACTCCCTTGAAAGGAGTGCCTTTGAGCTTTTTTTATCTGTATTTACTTACGAAATAAGGGCTATTAGATCTTCTTCTGTTCTTATTTCGATACCTAAATCTTGTGCTTTAGTTAATTTAGAACCCGCAGCTTCACCGGCAAACAAGATGTCCGTTTTCTTCGATACGCTACCCGTCACTTTCGCACCTAATGCTTGTAACGCAGCTTTAGCTTCACTTCGACCTAATTGCGACAATGAGCCTGTTAACACAACGACTTTACCTTCTAATGGTAGCTCTTGGTCATCGGCAGCTTCTTTGATGATTGGCCAATTCACACCTAGCTCTATCAGCTGATCGACGACCGCTCTGTTTTTCTCTTGTGAGAAGAAGCTGGTGATATGGCTAGCAACGATGTCACCAATATCTGACACTTCAACTAATTGTTCATGAGTAGCTGCTTGAACCAGTTCCAGCGTCCTAAAGTGTTGCGCTAAGTTCATCGCTGTCGCCTCACCGACTTCACGAATACCGAGTGAATAGAGGAAACGCGCTAACGTCGTGTCTTTAGCTTTATTCAACGCACTCACGACGTTCTGTGCCGATTTAGGCCCCATTCGGTCAAGAACAGTAATCACGCCAGCACTTAGCTTAAATAAATCAGCAGGTGTTTCGACCATTTCACGGTCCACAAGCTGCTCAATAACTTTCACGCCCAGTCCATCAACGTCTAGCGCCTTTCTAGAAACAAAGTGTTTAAGTGCTTCTTTACGCTGCGCCTGACAGACTAAACCGCCAGTACAACGCGCTACAGCTTCACCTTCTACACGCTCAACCGCAGAACTACATACTGGGCAAGCATCAGGGAAAACAATGTCTCTAGCCGTTTCAGGGCGACGATCTAGTACAACAGCCACAATTTGCGGAATAACGTCACCTGCACGGCGAATAATAACGCTGTCGCCTACCTTCACGCCTAAACGCGCAATCTCATCGGCATTGTGTAAAGTGGCATTGCTGACTGTCACGCCACCAACGAAGATAGGTTCAAGTTTAGCAACCGGCGTAATAGCACCAGTACGGCCCACCTGAAATTCAACGTCATTGAGCAGTGTAATCTCTTCTTGAGCTGGAAACTTATAAGCAATTGCCCAACGTGGCGCTCTAGCAACAAAACCAAGCACTTCTTGAGCCGCGATATCGTCGACTTTGATAACAACGCCATCAATCTCGTAAGCCAGAGCATCACGACGAGTCATAATATCTTGGTAATAGGCTTTCACGTCTTCGAGAGAGCTCAGTTGCTTAGTCTCGGGGCACATAGGTAAGCCCCAACCTTTAAGCTGTAAAAAGCGTTGGTAGTGACTATTTGATAGCTCAGCGCCTTGTACAACACCGACACTGTATGCGTAGAAAGCTAGCGGACGTTTCGCAGTAATACGAGAATCAAGCTGACGCAGGCTACCTGCGGCGGCATTACGTGGGTTAACAAATACTTTCTCGCCTTTCTTCAACGCCATCTCATTCAACTTATCGAAACCCGCTTTTGGCATAAACACTTCGCCACGAACTTCAATACGCTGCGGCCAGCCTTCACCTTGTAACTTAAGTGGGATAGAGCTGATCGTACGCACGTTTTCAGTGATGTTTTCACCCGTCGCACCGTCACCACGTGTCGCAGCCTGAACTAAAATACCATTCACATAGAGTAGGCTAACTGCAAGGCCATCAAGCTTAGGTTCACAACAGAAAGTCTTGAGGTTAGCGGTTGGCGCTCTATCAGACATTCGCTTATTGAACGCATCCAAATCTTCATCAGAGAAAGCATTGTCCAGAGAAAGCATTGGGATCTCATGAGTCACTTGAGTGAAACCATCGAGAGGCTGACCACCAACACGTTGGCTCGGAGAATCTACCGTCACTAGTTCCGGGTTCTCTTCTTCGATCTTTAGCAATTGCTGCATTAATCGATCGTACTCGACATCAGGGATCTCAGGGCTATCTTCTACGTAATAACGAACGGCGTGATAATGCAGAGTTTCTCTTAACTGCTCTAAGGTAACTTGAATCGATTCTTTCATATCATTCTCTATCGTGATTGAAATATCAAAAAGGGCTCCCTTAGGAGCCCTTTTCTATAAATATAGATTATTTACAAGGCTAAACAATACGGCTAGGCATTCGATGCCGTCATAAAGTCTCTGATTTGCTTGCGGTAGTCAGATAAACGGTTTGGTGTCATTAAGTTGCGTGACTCATCCAACACGTTTCCGCCCATATCGTCAGCAATTTTCTGCGCCGCACTCAGCATCACATTGAAGTTTTGATCAGCTTGACCATAACAAGGCAACGTCATAAAGAACGAAATACCTTTAGTCGTGAAGTCAGCAGGATCATCATGTTCTAGCGTTCCTGGCTGCATCATGTTTGCAACGCTGAAAATAACCTTTGGTGCATCTGTAGATTGTGCAAAGCAGTGGTAAATAGACATCTCACCATAAGTTAAACCGTTGTTCTCCATGCTGCGGAAAAGTTCAGTCCCAACGAATGGGATCTCTCCAGCACAGTGAACATTAAGAACGATCACTTCTAAACCAAGTTCTTCATCTGGTTTTGCTTCTTCAACAGTCGCACTTTGCGGAGTCACGACTTCTTTCGCAACAACGGGCTCTCTTTGAGTAAGCGTTTCGTTTGGAACGACTGGCTCATCAACTGTTTCAGAAGGCTCTTCAAACGAACCGTACTGCACTTTAAAGCCGGCATGGTTTTCTTTTTGCTCGTCAGTCAACTCAAAGCTTGGAACTTCAGGCTCAACGTCCTTCTCTTCCTCAATCACTTCAGGTTCACTTTCAACCTTAATTGGGTCTTCTACGCTGAAAGAAGGAAGATCATTTAATTCGATATCATCTTCGTAAGCTTCTTTCGCTTGTGGCGCTGTTAGCGGATCTGAGTCGATCAGCGGATCAGTATCAGAGGGTGAAACAGCAAAATCCGGCTCTTTACGTTCTTTTCGGATTATCTCAAAATCATCTTCTGGGGCGAATGAACGGTTTGGAATAGTTTCTGCTTCATCTAAGCTGTCGTTATCAAGCTTACCGAGCGGCTTATCTCCAAACTTTGCTTTCCCTTCTTTTTTACTCGTCCATAGACCATGGAACAATAATGCGGCGATAGCTAATGCGCCAACAATAATGAGTACAAATCGCAATTCCTGCATTTTTCGCTCTCAGCTTTCTTAGTCAACTAGCTATAAACACGCTGTCACTAAGTTGGGTTAATTTGGCTAATCTCACTACTCTATCAAAAGTAGCCACTGTTTTAGAACAACTTAATACAATTAGTTCCTTACATGGTGTGATTTTCACCACGCTTTTTTTCTTAATTTCGGTCGAGTACACTAGACATGTTTGCTATTTAACCAAATTCACATGTGACCTAATTTAAATATGACTATTGAATCTGTTCCCCGCTCCGGCTTTGGCTATTTTATTTTCGGAATAAAAATCGCTTTATCACCGAGCATTCGTAAGTTTGTACTAATGCCACTTATCGCGAACGTGTTACTCGTTGGTGGTGCCTTGTTTTATATCTTCTCCAACCTAAACACTTGGATTGAAGGTTGGATTGGTGCATTGCCAAGTTTCTTGTCGTGGTTGTCATACATTTTATGGCCATTACTTGTGTTAACCGTCTTGGCCACATTCTCGTATTTCTTTAGCACGCTCGCTAACTTCATTGCCGCACCGTTCAACGGTTTACTCGCGGAAAAAGTTGAAGAGTTGTTGAGCGGTAAAAAAGTTAATGACGATGGTTTACTTGATGTCCTCAAAGATACCCCACGTATATTAGCGAGAGAATGGCGCAAGCTTGTCTACATTCTGCCAAAAGCGATCGGTTTATTCCTACTTTTGTTAATTCCAGCACTAGGGCAAACCGTTGCTCCGTTTTTATGGTTCATTTTCACAGCATGGATGTTAGCGATTCAATACGCCGACTACCCGTTCGATAACCATAAAATCAAATTTGATGACATGAGAAACAATTTGAAACAAAAACAAGGTAAGAGCTACAGCTTTGGCGCGCTTGTTTCTGTGTTCACTACTATTCCAATTTTAAACCTGATTGTGATGCCCGTTGCCGTTTGCGGCGCGACAGCAATGTGGGTTGCTGAGTTTAAAGACCAAGCTCTACGTTCTCGTCTATAGTTCTCGTCTCTAACCCTTTCTACACTTCCTAGTTTCGCCTATCTTTTTGAAGTTCTGATTTCAATAAAGATAGGCGTCAATTCTGCTACATATCTATATGATATAACTTTTTAATCCTTTTACCTTTTTTTCAACTTGTTTAATCTAAATTCAAGCTGAACAAACATCGAAAGACACTAGACGGTAAAGTGATTGATATACTACGTTTAGTTCTGTCATTAAATGAAGGAATATCGCATGAGCAAGATCTACGAAGACAACACCCTAACGATTGGTAACACACCTCTAGTCCGCCTTAACAAAGTAAGCAAAGGTAACGTCCTAGCTAAGATCGAAGCTCGTAACCCAAGCTTCAGTGTTAAGTGCCGTATCGGTTCTAATATGATCTGGGAAGCAGAAAAAGCAGGTACGCTTAAGCCAGGTATCGAGCTTGTTGAACCTACCAGTGGTAACACAGGTGTTGCACTTGCATTCGTAGCAGCAGCACGCGGTTACAAACTAACGCTAACTATGCCTGAATCAATGAGCCTAGAACGTCGTAAGCTGCTTAAAGCGCTTGGCGCAAACCTAGTGCTGACTGAAGCACCAAAAGGTATGAACGGTGCGATTGCTAAAGCAGAAGAGATTGTTGCTTCAGACCCAGACAAGTACCTACTACTTCAACAGTTCAACAACCCAGCCAACCCACAAATTCACGAGCAAACGACTGGTCCTGAAATTTGGGAAGCAACAGACGGCGAAATCGACGTGTTTGTAGCGGGTGTTGGTACGGGCGGTACTATCACTGGTACGAGTCGTTACATTAAAGGTGAAAAAGGCAAAGCGATCACTTCAGTCGCGGTTGAGCCGGCTGAGTCTCCAGTGATTGCACAGGCACTTGCAGGTGAAGAAATCAAACCAGCTCCACACAAAATTCAAGGTATCGGTGCAGGTTTCATCCCTGGAAACCTAGATTTAGAGATTATTGACCGTGTTGAATCGGTAACTTCTGAAGAAGCGATTGAGATGGCTCAACGCCTAATGAAAGAAGAAGGTATTCTTGCAGGCATCTCATCTGGCGCGGCAGTTGTAGCAGCAAACAGAATCGCCGAACTACCTGAATTTGCAGGAAAAACTATCGTTACTGTACTACCAAGCTCTGGTGAGCGTTACCTAAGCACAGCCCTATTTGCTGGCATCTTTACGGAAAAAGAGAACCAACAATAATATGTGGTCAAATCAATTTTTCGTCCAAAAAAGCCCCGTTTAGGGGCTTTTTTGTTGATCCCTGCCCCACCTTTGGTAATATCAGGTCTGTTTTATTTTTCGCTTCAAAATAAAAGAAGCAATAAACAAATTCTGAAAGTCATGAGTACTCAGCAAAAGACGACCATGGCTGGATAAAAATTTATAACCAGTCTAAGTTCTAACACGAACATGGCGTACTAGCCTCTAGCGCATTTGGGCTAAAGCAGTTAAGCTAATCTGGTTACAAACTTACAAAAAATAAATTAATTGGGGTATATAAAATGTACGAGAAGCAAGTAGAAATCACAGCAGAAAACGGTCTTCACACTCGTCCAGCTGCACAGTTCGTTAAAGAAGCAAAATCTTTCGACGCTGACATCACAGTGACTTCTAACGGCAAAAGCGCTAGCGCGAAAAGCCTGTTCAAACTACAAACTTTAGGCCTAGTAAAAGGTACTAACGTTACTATTTCAGCTGAAGGTCCTCAAGCTCAGCAAGCAGTAGACCACCTAGTTGCTCTTATGGATCAACTACACTAATACGGTCTCCTTCTTTCAAAGCCATTTTGCATAGCAAAGTGGCTTTGTTCGAAATAGATAGGAATAAGCGCGACATTAGTCGACGACTTAAAGTCACACACTCTCCCGTTTACAGTTGAACAACTAAGGTAAGGCTATGATTTCAGGCATCCTAGCATCTCCTGGTATTGCTTTCGGTAAAGCACTACTACTTCAAGAAGATGAAATTGTCCTAAACACTCAATCTATCTCTGACGACCAAGTTGAAGCAGAAGTACAGCGTTTCTTTGACGCTCGTAACAAATCTTCTCAACAGCTTGAAGTTGTTAAGCAAAAAGCACTTGAAACTTTTGGCGAAGAAAAAGAAGCAATCTTTGAAGGCCACATCATGCTGCTTGAAGATGAAGAGCTAGAAGAAGAGATTTTAGCACTCATCAAGAAAGAAAAAATGCACGCAGACAACGCGATCCACACTGTGATCGAAGAGCAAGCTGTTGCACTAGAGTCTCTTGATGATGAGTACCTAAAAGAACGTGCAACTGATATCCGTGATATCGGTACTCGTTTCGTTAAAAATGCTCTAGGCATCAACATTGTATCTCTAGCAGATATCAATGAAGAAGTTATCCTAGTAGCTTACGACCTAACGCCATCTGAAACTGCACAAATCAACCTAGACTACGTTCTTGGTTTCGCTTGTGACATCGGCGGTCGTACATCTCATACTTCAATCATGGCACGTTCTCTTGAGCTTCCAGCTATCGTTGGTACTAACGATATCACTAAGCAAGTTAAGAACGGCGACATGCTTGTGCTAGACGCGATGAACAACAAGATCATCATCAACCCTTCTGAAGCTGAACTAGCAGAAGCTAAGAAAATCAAAGCAGATTTCGAAGCAGAAGCGGCTGAACTAGCAAAACTAAAAGATTTACACGCTGAAACTCTAGACGGTCACCGTGTAGAAGTTTGTGGCAACATCGGTACAGTAAAAGACTGTGACGGTATCCTGCGTAACGGCGGTGAAGGCGTTGGTCTGTACCGTACTGAATTCCTATTTATGGACCGTGACGCGCTTCCTACTGAAGAAGAGCAATACGTTGCTTACAAAGAAGTAGCAGAAGCAATGGAAGGCGAGTCAGTGATTATCCGTACTATGGATATCGGTGGCGACAAAGACCTACCATACATGGACCTTCCACAAGAGATGAACCCTTTCCTAGGCTGGCGTGCAGTACGTATCAGCTTGGATCGTCGTGAAATCCTACGTGACCAACTACGTGGCATCCTACGTGCGTCTGCACACGGTAAACTACGTATCATGTTCCCAATGATCATTTCTGTTGAAGAGATCCGTGAACTGAAAAAAGCAATCGAAGAGTACAAAGTTGAACTTCGCGCTGAAGGCCTAGCTTTCGATGAAGAAATCGAAATCGGCGTAATGGTTGAGACTCCAGCAGCTGCTGCAATCGCACACCACCTAGCGAAAGAAGTATCTTTCTTCTCTATCGGTACTAACGACCTAACGCAATACACTCTTGCGGTAGACCGTGGTAACGAAATGATTTCTCACCTATACAACCCACTATCTCCTGCTGTTCTTACAGTAATCAAGCAAGTGATCGACGCATCACACGCTGAAGGTAAGTGGACTGGTATGTGTGGTGAGCTTGCTGGTGATGAGCGTGCAACGCTACTTCTTCTAGGTATGGGTCTAGATGAGTTCTCTATGAGCGGTATCTCTATCCCTAAAGTTAAGAAAGTAATCCGTAACTCTAACTTCGCTGAAGTTAAAGCTATGGCTGACGAAGCACTATCTCTACCAACAGCTGCTGAAATTGAAGCTTGCGTAGAAAAGTTCATCGCTGAGAAAACTCAGTAATCGCCAATCGCTTAATAACGTTAGACGGCTAAAAATAGTCGTCTAATTTGTTAGATTGGTATAGTATATTCTACAGAATAAAACTAAACGTTAGGAGCATGACACAATGGGTCTGTTTGACAAACTGAAAAAGCTTGTATCTGATGACAGCGCTGATGCTGGTGCAATCGAAATCATCGCACCTCTTTCTGGTGAAATCGTAAACATCGAAGATGTGCCAGATGTAGTTTTCGCTGAAAAAATCGTTGGTGACGGCATCGCGATCAAACCAGCTGGCGACAAAATGGTAGCTCCAGTTAACGGTACTATCGGTAAGATCTTCGAAACTAACCACGCATTCTCTATCGAGTCTGACGACGGTGTTGAGCTTTTCGTTCACTTCGGTATCGATACTGTTGAACTTAAAGGCGAAGGCTTCACTCGTGTAGCTGAAGAAGGTCAATCTGTTAAAGCTGGTGACACTATCATCACTTTCGACCTAGCGCTTCTAGAAGAGAAAGCAAAATCTACGCTTACTCCAGTTGTTATCTCTAACATGGACGAAATCAAAGAGCTGAACAAGCTTTCTGGTTCTGTAACTGTTGGCGAAACTCCAGTTCTTAAAGTAACTAAGTAATCTCGATTACTTATCTGCTTTAATTAAAACGCTACCTAAGGGTGGCGTTTTTTGTGCCTGCTATATAGTTCTAATGCCAGATTACCAGCCGCTTTGGCCTTATACCTAACAACTACAAATCCCCTTCTTCTTTGGGCCTCTCACGAACAGAGATCCCTGACATCTCGCTCGGTTCGATTCTGGGATGACGATTAAACACTATGGTTTAAGCCTGAGTGATTGTTACTCAAACCGACCTCTTCTATACAGTTAGCTATAGAGTCACCAATACCCAACTCCCGTCATTCCCTACAGTGAGGCACGAACGTGATAGGGAATCTCGCTTTCCAATCAACTACCAACACCACAACTCCCCTCTCTTCTCCAAATTTCAGGCAATAAAAAACCCAGCCGAAGCTGGGTCTGTTTAGCGCTCATCTCTCACCACGAGCTAATTTGTGGAAGCCTAACGTCAACACTATCGGTCAACGTGGCTTTTCAATCGATTAACCTAGTAGGCTAAGTGCCGAGTTCGGTGCTTGCTTCGCTTGAGCAAGAATCGAGCTTGAAGCTTGAGAAAGGATCTGAGACTTAGTCATCTGAGTCGTTTCTTTCGCGAAGTCGGTATCTTTAATACGGCTCTTAGATGCGTTAACGTTCTCGTTAATGTTGTCTAAGTTGCTGATAGCGTGGTCGAAACGGTTTTGGAAAGCACCTAGCTCAGCACGGTGACTGTCTACATACTTAAGGGCCGCATCGATTACTGCTACAGACTCTTGTGCGCCGCCAACAGATGTTACGTCGATAGTATCAACCGTTACGTCTTTAGCTGCTTGAATACCTAGCTCGCCCGCAAGACCGCCAGAGAAAGACACATCGCCGCTCACTTTGTTGTTGCCTGTGAACATTTGTAGCTTGCCGTCTTCAGTAACAGACGCTTTAACAGAATCTTGCTGACCGTTGATGTAAGTCGCTAGCTCTTCGATGTCATCACCCGCTTTTGCGCTGATGTCGATTTCTTGTGCTTGGCCGAAGTTGTCAGTGAACGACAGTTTTAGGTCGTTAGAGCCCGCTTGAACGTTCCAGTCTTTGTCTTTCGCGTTCTCAGTTTGGTAGCTCTTACCACCCATCTGAGCGTTATCAGAGCGCATGTCTTTCAGTTGAAGCATTACAGCTTCACCGTTATCCGCACCGATTTGGAATGATTTAGTACCGTGAGTACCGTTAAGCAGCTTGTTACCACCAAAAGACGTCGTTTCCGCGATACGGTTCAGTTCGTCGTTCAGTGCTGTTACTTCTTCTTGAATCGCTACACGCTCAGATTTTGAGTTTGAGCCGTTTGAAGATTGTAGAGACAAATCACGCATACGTTGCAGGATGTTAGTCGTCTCGTTCATTGCACCTTCAGCAGTTTGTGCAATTGAGATACCGTCGTTCGCGTTACGTACAGCAACATCAAGGCCACGACTTTGAACGTTCAAACGGTTCGAGATTTGTAGACCCGCAGCGTCATCTTTTGCGCTGTTGATTTTTGAGCCAGAAGCTAGACGCTCCATTGATGTTTGTTGTGCGCTGTTTGCATTGTTTAGGTAACGTTGCGCTGTCATCGCTGAAACGTTTGTATTTACATTCACTGCCATGGTGACTTCTCCAATTGATTTTCCGGTATAGCGGTTTCCGACGTCTCGGAAAACCAAGTAGTTATCTCTAAGTTACTTTTAATAACGGCGTGATTGGCGAAACCTTTAGGAAAAAAACAACAAATTTAAAGAAATAGCGGTAAAACAGAAGAAAGCGTGACTGGTCGTAAAATTATCGAAAAAAGATGAGAAAATCGCTAAAGTTGCCGGGAAGTCAGTCGAGTGAGAAATTGTATTTTTATTCGCCAAAAAGCACCGGCCAAGCTGAAATGCTTTTATAAGATTGTAGGTAATTCATTAACCTAATAACGTTAAAGCTAGATTCGGCGCTTGCTTGGCTTGAGCGAGTATCGTTGTGCTCACTTGCTGCAGTATTTGTTTCTTGAGCATTTGAGTGGTTTCTTTGGCGTAGTCGGTATCTTTGATTCGACTGTTTGATGTCGCCAAATTCTCATGAACGTTTTCAAGATTGTTAATGGCATGATCAAAGCGGTTTTGCATTGCCCCTAATTCAGAGCGATGGCTATCGACATACTTCATCGCCGTATCCAAAATAGAGACGGCGCGCTGAGCACCACCCACATCCGTTACATTGATGTCATTAACTGACTCGTAATAGCCCGCTGACATCGAAAGCTCACTGGCTAATGAACCTGAAAAAGAGATGGTACCCGCGGTATCTTCACCTGACATATAAATCTGAAGTTGTCCGTCATCATTAACAGAAGCCGATAAGAGATCCGTTTGACCATTAATGTAAGTCGCCAACTCTTCGATATCATCGCCCGCTTTCGCGTTGATGGTGATCTCTTGTGGCTGACCAAAACGATCGGTAAACGACATCGTCATATCATTCTGGTTTGATTTCACTTCCCATGAATCACTGGCCATGCCATTAGCAACGTAGCTAAAGCCGCCCATGTTGATGTCATCAGTACGCATGCTTTTCAAACCAATCTGCACAGCTTCGCCCGAACTGCCGCCGATTTGAAACGAGGTGTGCCCAAAACTGCCGTTAAGGAGTTTTTTACCACCGAATGAAGTGGTTTCGGCAATTCGATTCAGCTCGTCATTTAACGCGGTGACTTCTTCTTGAATAGCGATTCGTTCCGATGAACTATTCGAGCCGTTACTCGCTTGTAGGGATAAGTCTCGCATGCGCTGCATGATATTAGTGGTTTCATTCATCGCCCCTTCTGCAGTCTGCATAATGGAGATACCGTCGTTAGCATTTCGAACAGCAACATCAATGCCACTCATCTGTGCTTCTAATCGATTTGAGATCTGTAAGCCAGCCGCATCGTCTTTTGCACTATTAATACGGCTCCCTGAAGCTAAGCGCTCCAAAGATTGGTTCAGCATGTTATTAGCGTTAGAGAGGTTTCTCTGAGCCACTAACGCCGAGACATTCGTATTGACAGTTATAGCCATAGACCTTCGCTTACAAAAAGATGAATAAAACTCACGATTGCTCTTATATCGACCAGTTCATATAAAGCTTTAATAAAAAAGGAGCCCTGAGGCTCCCTTTCTTTGCTGCAGATGAGGTGATTTACTTAATCGTTAATACACTCAACATGTCAGTTGAAGGTGCAAAGTAGTAAGCGCCAGTCACTGCTTTGGTAAAGCGAAGCAGTTGGTCTGTTTTGCCATCTGTTGCGCCGTACATGCTCTCTAACATCGCATCGAAGTTATGACGAACGTTACAGTAAGCAATGAACAATAAGCCGTGGTCGCCCGTAGCAGTACCGTAAGGTAGGCTCTGGCGAACAATCTTAAGCCCCTTGCCTTCTTCTTTGATATCCACACGGCCAACGTGAGACGCCGCAGGAACATCATCTAACTCAATTGAATCAGGTTTAGTTCGGCCAATCACTTTCTCTTGTGCCGATACATTCAAACGATTCCAAGCTGGCAGGTTATGCACAAAACGCTGCACCATTACATAACTACCACCAGCGAATTCACCCTCAGGCACAATAGCGACTTCAGCACGTTGTGCGTCTTTCGGGTTTTCAGTGCCATCAACAAAGTCTGTCATGTCACGAGAGTCTAGGAAGCGATAACCATAAGTTTCATCAACCACTTCAACATCAGCTGCTACTTCAGATAACAATTTACGCAAGATAAAGAAGTGCAGATCATGTCGGTTTGAATGACAGTGAATCAGAACGTCAGACAGTGTGCTCGGTGCTGTGATATCACCTTCACCCAGCACAGGGAAGTCGATCAAATCAGCGGGCGCTGCTTGCTCGAACCTATCCCAAAAAGCTTTTGAGAACGCAACCGATGCCGTTAAGTTCGCATCAGGCTGAGTTTGGTTTAGTTCGTCGATTAGAGTCGGAAGCTTTTGAATTTCTGCTAGTACATTAGCAGTATTAGCGTTCACTTTAAGTTGAACGTAAAGCGCGAAAGGCCCAGCTTCAGGCAAAATAGCACTTTGAACGTTAGGCTGCTCATTTGAAACATTAAGCATAGATTATTCCTTCCAGTTTTAGCTTCTAAGTATAATTGTGAATGGGACAAATGTTTTGATGAGAATCAGTCTTCGAGCTCAACCACTTTAAAGCAATCCCTTGCAGCATGGCTATTGGTTAGATAAAGCGCTAACCACAGCAGCAACAATAGGGTGATGCCATTTGACCAACGGAACCATCCGTTATCCAAATAGATTAAATAAATCGTATGGGAGCCCTGTGCCAAGATAGCCATCATGGTAACCCAACGTCCCCATGACACGACTTTGTTAAGGCGCTTTCTATCTGGCGATCTTAGCCCAAATAACCACATCAGCAGCAAACTAGGCACACTCAACGCGATCCCGACATAAAACATCTGATGGTCTGGGTAGATTATCTCAAGAATATCGGTTCCCGATTCTCGGCTTGCGCCTGCAACAATGAAAACGACCAAGGCTTTCGCAAGAAACAACCAACCTAGCCAGAGCAAGATTGGAGCTTTCAAAAAGCCGTGCTTGTCGTATTGTTCTATGGAGTACCGCACAAATCTCACTTTCACTTATTTTCAAACCAACACTTTAACGCAAATCATTCATACTTAACTAGCTTTGCGTTATCTTAGTAGCCAATCCGTTTTAATTGTCGAACTCAGTATGAAAAACAAAACTAATACGCCCTCTGTTGAATCTCAACAGGAAGCACTGAAGATAGCCAAAGCGACTCAAAAGCCAGCTCAAACCAAAGAACAAACTAAACTGATTGCTCAGGGTATCGAGAAAGGCATCGCACTGTACAAGAAACAGCAAAAAGAACGCAGCCGCCAAGCCGATAAAGCGAAGAAGCGCGTACAGAAAGAAAAACAGACTCAACAAGCTAATCAACACCAAGAAGACACGATCGAAACAAGTGTTGAAACAACATCAAATCACGCCAGTAAATTGCCGTGGCTATTATTGTTCGCTAGCTGGATAGGCTTCGCGATTTATTTGATGAAATAACAGGATAAGCGTATGAAAAAGGAATTAATCGCTTTGGCTATGAGTAGCGTGTTACTCGGTTGCACGACACCGACATCAACGCCTCATAGCGAAGCTGCCAACGTGCAAATGGATTACCATGGCGTGATTAATATCGATAAATGTCAGTATAAAGGGGAAGTCACAGGCAGCGAAGGCCATTGGTACAACTACCTGTTTTACCCAAATGACACATTGATTCAAGGCGCCATGAATCAACTCAAGTCGAATACGATTGAGCTAGGCGCAGATACCGTGATATTCACACTTCCCCAAGATTTTTCCACATCCGTGACTATGCTGGGAACTGCCTATCTGTGTAAGTAAATAGAAACGTAATGGGGTAGCTCACAACTCATATTAGCGAGATGCTCCCTACTATTTCTATTCTAAAAAAGAAAGCCAGCTTTCGCTGGCTTATGCACTAAATCCAAGGCTTGTTGCTATATCGCCTTTACGCTGGATAACCCATTGACTGTCAAATGGCCCCCAGTCGGATAACTGGTAATAGCCATCATTATGACGTCGCCCATCTTGAACAAACATAAGTTCGATACCGATCCCCGGTAACGCCTTGAGTACATCTTGAATAGTACGACGAGGCCACCCCGTTTTTTCGATGAGTTTAGGCACATTTGGCCTATCAAGGCTTTCCACTAACAATGCTAAATATAGCCGCCTTGCAAAAACAGGACTCAACTCCATTGACACCTCCTATATATGTGCAGCTCAATTATTTCTTTTTTCGCTGACAACATGTTGAGGCTGATCAATAAGTCTCCAATAGTGACATTTTCTTACGCTTTTTTTTCACTCTATGAAATATTCATCACTCTATTTTGTCTGAGTTGCTGCTTCCTGATAGGATTCAACTCATAACAATGAAATAAAATCACTCAAAGGAAGAATAATGACTATCACCATGTTTGGTATCCCAAATTGCGACACCATTAAAAAAGCAAAGAAATGGCTCGAAGCTGAAGGTATCGAGTTCGAATTTCACGATTATCGCAAACAAGGCATCACAGAAGAGCTAGTAACAAGCTTCTGCTCTGAGCTAGGTTGGGAGCTTGTGCTAAACAAACGTGGTACGACTTATCGCCAACTTTCTCAAGAACAGAAAGACACCCTAACAGAAGAAAAAGCGGTGACTTTGCTTGTTGAACAACCTGCCATGATCAAGCGCCCAATCTTAAAAGTTGAAGGTAAGCTTCACATCGGATTTAAAGCCGACCAATACGCGGCTATTTTTGCTTAGATCGTTGTATTTACATAGACAGACAACTGGACGTTGATCATTGAATCAGCTTCTAAAAATTAATGACTAGACGTTTTATTTAAACAAGGAATTCAAGGATGACAGATAGCCCAACTTTGGCTCTGGCAAAAGACCTAATCAGCCGTCAATCGGTAACACCAGAAGATGCAGGCTGCCAAGACCTGATGATTGAACGCTTAAAAGCACTCGGTTTTGAAATCGAAGTGATGGTATTTGAAGATACGACCAACTTCTGGGCTCGTCGTGGTACTGAAGCGCCTCTGTTTGCTTTTGCTGGTCACACTGATGTGGTACCTGCAGGCCCAATCGAACAGTGGAACACTAAGCCATTCGAACCGACTATCGTAGACGGTTTCCTACATGGCCGTGGCGCTGCTGATATGAAAGGCTCTCTGGCTTCAATGATTGTTGCCGTCGAGCAGTTCATTGCCAAACACCCAGACCACACAGGCTCAATTGGTTTCCTGATCACTTCAGATGAGGAAGGTCCTTTCATCAACGGTACTGTACGTGTTGTTGAAGCATTAATGGCGCGCGGTGAAAACATCGATATGTGTATCGTTGGTGAACCATCGAGCACTGAGTTCGTGGGTGATGTCGTGAAGAACGGCCGTCGTGGCTCTATCACTGGCGACCTAACGATTAAAGGCACACAAGGTCATGTTGCCTACCCTCACCTAGCAAACAACCCAGTACACAGCTCTCTGCTTGCTATTAATGAGCTAGCAACAACTGAGTGGGATAAAGGTAATGATTACTTCCCGCCAACCAGTTTCCAAATTCCAAATGTGAGTGCGGGTACTGGTGCTTCAAACGTGATCCCTGGTGAGTTTAATGTTCAGTTTAACCTACGCTTTAGTACAGAGTTAAGCAACGACATCATCGTTGAGCGCATCACAACGACACTCGACAAGTATGATTTCGAATACGACCTAAGATGGACATTCAATGGCGACCCGTTCTTAACAGACGCAGGTTCACTGCTTGATGCTATTGTTGATGCAGTGGGTCACGTCAATGATGTGAAACCAGCACTGCTAACGACTGGCGGTACATCTGATGGTCGCTTTATTGCACGTATGGGCGGACAAGTGGTTGAACTAGGCCCTGTGAATGCAACGATTCACAAGGTTAACGAATGCGTGAAGGTAGCCGATTTAGAAAAGCTAACTGACATGTACGAAAGAACATTAGTGAACCTATTCGCTAAATAGTCTTTCATCAGCGATTCATAGCATCCAATTATTGAGAGACTCGTTATGACACCAGAGCAGCTTACCGGACAATCAGATTCTCATCTAGAGCCTAGCCTGATCGGCACCAAGACCTTCTTGGTCCACAGTGAGGTTAAGAATGACCTGAATAATTTGATTGAAGCTGCTCAGCTCGCTGGTTTTAAAATGGAGATTGCCAGTGGCTTTCGCGACTATGAAAGGCAATCTCTGATTTGGAACCGTAAGTTTTCTGGCGAAGCTCCGATATTAGATTCAGAAAGCCAACCTCTTGATGCTTCAAAACTGACCGAACAACAAAAGCTATCGGCTATCCTGAGATGGTCTGCGCTTCCCGGCGCGAGTCGTCATCATTGGGGTTGTGACTTCGATGTCTTTGCTCGTAACCACTTACCTGAAGGCATACATCTGCAATTAGAACCATGGGAATACCTTACAGGCCACCAGCAATCGTTTTACCAATGGCTATCAGTTCATGCTGCACAATTTGGTTTCTTCTTTCCTTACAGCCAAGATTTGGGTGGTGTGGCGATCGAACCATGGCATATCAGCCATCGCAAAGTATCGGAGTCGTGTTTATCACAGTTATCTCCGACTTTACTTGGCAAGCAACTCCAATCTAAGCCAGTATTAGGGTATGAGATTATTATGGAGCAGCTAGACGAGATCTATGCACGCTTCGTAGCGAATATCAGTCATTAGGAGCGCTTATGTTGGAGTGGCTTACAAACCCTTGGGTTATCATCATCATCGTAGTTAGCGTTGTTGTGGGTAACATCGCAGCGCTCAAACAGACAGCCAATATGGATCTGACGGGGCGTGGTAAAACTGAGCGAGATTTAGATAAGCTCAATCGCTCGGATAAACTTAACCAAGAGAAAGCTGAAAAAGAAGAATCCAAAGACAATAAAGACGCATAGCCTTTTGCTTTGGCTAATCAGCTTGATTGACCAATTTTGATTGACCAATGTAGCCTGATGACAACGAATACAATAAAAAAGAGGACACAGTGTGTCCTCTTTTTTATTTGCTTTTGCTAATCACAAGGCTGATTTAACTCAGCTTGTGACGGCTTGAATGACTACTCAGCTTTCGCTTCTTTGTCATCTTTGGTTTGGTCAGCAATATGCGCTAATACCGGAACCATAGACTTAAGCAGCTCTTCTTCTACTGGCTTACCTGATGGATCCGTTACGTTGATTGACGTACGGTTGCCAAGGTCACCAAATAGGAAGTTGTAAGTGCCTGGCGCTAAGTCGATAGGCTGTAGGCCAATTTCTTCCCAGAACTCATCATCTGGTGCTGCGTACTTCGCCTTCACCGTACCCTGAGATTGATTGCGTTCTTCAAGCTCAAAGCCCATTTCAGGCAACAAGTTAGGCAGACGCTGCCAGAATACATTGTATGGCGTACGAGCAATAATCACAGGGAAACCACTACGGTCAGCACCCATTGAAATTGGAATACGCTTCACCAACTCTTGCGCTTTCAGCGCCGCTTCAGCACGAAGGTTTTCATCGTACTTAGCCATAACTAGGTTGGTCAGGAACGCGTTGTAACGCTCTTTATTGGTTGCCGTTACTGTTTTCTCTTCAGTACCTTCACGCCAATCAATCAGATTAATCTTGAAGCCATGACGGTTGTTTGCTTGGAAGCGAGAGATAGAGTAACGACTACCAATCTCTACGTCTTCATCTTCAGAAACCCAAGTTACCCAATCGGTCTCAATCTCATTCTCTGATTGCTCACGAATACCAATACCACGTTGAGCCAGCATATCTACAGCCGTTTGCCACACGCGGTCTGCCTCTTCTGCGCGAAGAAGCCATAGTGTCACTTCACCGTTTTGACGCTCAGCACGAGCACCCGGAATCAGTTCAAGAACCTGTTGCGGTGGACGAATATCCACTTCACGACCAGTACCACCACTGAATTCACCGCTTGGGATGTCAAAATTTGGGTAGAACTGAGGCTGAGCATCTACAGGCAATTGCCATTGTGAAAACTCAGGTGTTTCTAAGTATTCGAAATCATCTTTGGCTTGGCGACGTTGAGTCGGGTTGCCAGAACATGCTGTAAGAACGAAAACAGCCAGTGACCCAATCACTAGCTGGTGAGAATACTTCATTTATACTCCTAAATGCCGAAGGTTCGCTTCGGCATCACTTCATACGTTTTAGTAAATGCACGCTTCAGTCATTGCTTGAGCAACAACAGGTTGAGCTGGCTCTGACAGTTCAGTCAGCGGTAGACGTAAGCCACCTTCAGCAATCAGACCCATTTTATGAACCGCCCATTTTACGGGAATAGGGTTAGACTCAACGAACAAATTCTTATGTAGAGGCATCAAACGCTCATTGATCGCTTCCGCTTCTTCAAACTTACCTTCTTTTGCTAGCTTGAACATGGTTGCCATATCAGCGGCTGCAACATTGTTCGTTACAGAGATCACGCCATCGCCACCACGCTTAACAAATTCTAGGCCTGTTAAGTCATCACCACTTAGTAAGATAAAGTCTTCGCCACAAAGTTCACGGTGAATTGCAATTCTGTCGAGATCACCCGTCGCATCTTTCAGTGCAACGATGTTTTCGATCTCAGCAAGACGAGCAACCGTTTCTGGCAACAAGTCTACCGCAGTACGACCTGGAACATTGTATAGAATTTGTGGAACGTCACTGACTTCAGCAATCGCTTTGTAGTGTTGGTACAAACCTTCTTGAGTCGGTTTGTTGTAGTAAGGCGTTACGCTCAGGCAACCAGCAATACCAGAACCATTCAACAAACGGCTGAATAGAACAGATTCATGAGTTGCATTTGCACCTGTACCAGCGATAACGGGAATACGACCATCAGCAAATTCAACGATCTTGTTGACGACTTTGACATGCTCTTCAATAGTGAGTGTTGAAGACTCACCTGTTGTGCCAACCGCAACCAGACCATCACTACCTGCAGCAATATGGTGCTCAACTAACTTTTTAAGGCTGTCGAAATCCACTTCACCATCTGTATTAAATGGCGTAACTAGCGCAACGATACTTCCTGAAAACATGTCTATCTCCCTTAATTTATTCTTTTTGCATGTTACTGTAAGCCAATCAATAAACACAAGACATTAAAGTGGCTTACCGGCAACATCTGCATTAAATATTGTCGTATGTTTGAGGTAAAACGACTTCTAACGGCGTTCTACCTAGAATTTGGGTAACCTGCACTCAATCTAGCGGATAGCACATCACTGGATGTCAGTAACAAGTAAGCTGTGCTCTCATCGCTCTATCTCATTTTTTAACGCGCTCGATATTCTTATCATTGGTTGCATGTTCGAAGCAAGGTCGCACATAAAAAGCCCCGCACGCACGCTTATTCCACGAGCTAACTGTGCTAACATGCATGAATCAATGGAATATAAAGAGACGTGATTTTATGACTCAACATCTAGTAATCACAGCTGTGGGCACTGATCGCCCAGGTGTATGCAACCAAGTGGTTCATTTAGTCACCCAATCAGGCTGTAACATTATTGATAGCCGTATCGCCCTGTTTGGCGAAGAATTTACGCTTATCATGCTGCTGTCTGGAAAGGCAAACAACATTACCCGCGTTGAAACCACCTTGCCCTTGCTTGGACAAGAGCACGACTTGATTACGATTATGAAGCGAACCTCAACTCATGATGTTATTGAGAACTCTTACACAGTAGAGGTGTTCGTTGAGTCAGACGATAAAATCGGACTTACTGAGCAGTTTACCCAGTTCTTCGCAGACCGAAACATCGGCCTCGATTCGTTAAGTGCACGAACCATCAATAAATCTAAGGTTCAACTCGACAACGACCAATTCCATATCTCTATTACCGCTTCTGTGCAATCAGAATGTAACTTGATGCAGCTACAAGAAGAATTCGATTCGCTGTGTCAGAGCCTATCAGTCCAAGGCTCGCTCAACTTTATCAAAAACAGTCTTTAAAAAGGAAATGTCATGAATACGCTAACGGCTGGTGTTCCAGCACCTGCTTTTTCTCTTCCAGATCAAGATGGCAATATCGTATCTCTTGGTGACTTCAAAGGTAAAAAAGTACTTTTCTATTTTTACCCTAAAGCAATGACTCCAGGTTGTATTGTGCAAGCGGAAGGCCTGCGTGATATCAAAACACAGCTTGATGACCTAAACGTGGTTGTTCTAGGTGTGAGTGTTGACCCAGTAAAACGTCTACCAAACTTCGTTGAGAAGAAATCTCTAAACTTCACCCTGCTATCTGATGAAGACCACAGCGTTGCTGAACAGTTTGGCGTTTGGGGCGAGAAAAAATTCATGGGTAAAATCTACGACGGTCTGCACCGTATTAGCTTCCTAATTGATGAAGAAGGTCAGATTGAACATGTCTTCAACAAGTTCAAGACTAAGACTCACCACGAAGTGGTTCTAGATTACTTCAATCAAGAAGCTTAAGGGCGATTTGAGTGAGTTAATGACTTAGATTCACCACTCTCTAAGGCAAGAGCAACACTCATTAAGCTAATGATTAAGCTAAGAGCAAAAAGGCCGAACATCATGGATGTTCGGCCTTTTTCTATAACATGTCCCGTCCTGAAATGTG
>NZ_JBFRJM010000065.1:0-1180 GCF_041468865.1 Vibrio sp. 10N.286.52.C3
TAGACTCTTTTACTAGTTGTTTAAGCTCTCCGAGGTTTTTACACTTATTAAGTAAGAACTCTTGTTTCAGTATTCCATTTACTCTCTCTGCTAATGCATTTTGATAGCAGTCATAACCGTCTGTCATCGAGGGGCTTATGCCGCTACTTTTCAACTTATCTTGATAAACACCGGAGCAATACTGGAGACCACGATCAGAGTGATGGATACACGAACGATGATATTGACGCCCCTTAATAGCCATATCTAGCGCTTTCACTACATCCGTCGCCTTCATTTCGTTGCTCAGCTCGTAGCCCATAATTTTCCGACTAAACGCATCAGTTACCAATGAGAGATAGTGAATGCCTTCATCTGATTGGATATAGGTAATATCACTTACTAACACACCCTCTGGAGTGCATGGTTTGTAGTTCTTTAATAAGTTCGGATGTTTTTTCATCCAATGCTTACTGTTTGTCGTTTTCGTAAAACTACGTTTAGGTCTTACCAATAACCGTTCATCACGTAAGTAGTTGAAAAGAGCATCCCGACCTAACTTGATACCTTGTTCTTGCAACTTTGGCTTAAGTAAAAAGTAGAGCTTTCTAGTGCCAACCCGAGGCATATAACGTCTAATATCCAACACCATTTGTTTGATGGGTTTAAGTTCCAACTGGCGAAGAACAGCTCGCTTTTCTCGTTGATAAACGCTTTGTCTCGTTATCCCGCATAGCTTACATACTCGAACTAAACTTATTCCTTCTTGTTCTTGAAGGCTTCTTGCTCCTTGGTGAGATACTTTTTTCTGAGGCTAGTTCCGTGTTCAGCATCAAGAATATCAACCACTCTATTTAAAAAGAGATTCTTGATTTTTTCGTCTTCCAGCTCTTTCTCAAGACGCTTTATTTTCTGTGCTGGTGACTCTTTAGGCTTAGTTGATTGGTGCATGGTATTCATCCTTGGAGTTTGCGCCCAATTCATCTTACCGTGCTTTCGAAGCCAAGTTAAAACAGTTGAACGGCCTTGGATACCATAAATGGTTTGGGCTTGTTTATATGTCATATCGCCTCTTTCTACAGCGGCGACGACCTGTAATTTAAAGCCTAGTGTGTAATCACGCTGAGTGCGCTTAACGTAGGTATTATTTGAAGTAGCCATAATTCGTCCTCAATGTGTAAACACATTTCAGGACGGGACA